>JBCCNR010000064.1:0-8044 GCA_039025725.1 Pseudomonadota bacterium
GAAAAAAATATGCTTCACCTTCTACGCCATATAAAAACCATTCCAGAACGAAAAATGATATGGATATTAAGAGACCCATTGGGGCTCTTAACAACATATGATCATTAGATTATATGTTGCATGAGCTACGCTCATGTCTCATAAGAGATTTTGCAAAGACAAAATCTCTTCAACCCATAATTGATCATCCAGACTTATTTACTCTTTAGGCACACTATGCTTCACCTTCTACGCCATATAAAAACCATTCCAGAACGAAAAATGATATGGATGATCGGTAATTTTGATGGTGTTCATAAGGGGCATCAGGCACTTATTGAAACAGCAAAGCTGAATGCGGGCAGCTCACGTAAGGTGGGGCTCTTAACATTTGAACCGCACCCTAGAAAGGTCTTCAAACCAGAGCTAGATTGCTTTCGTGCCCAGCAATTTGTGTTAAAGCTTCGTGCACTTGAAGATTATGGTGTAGATTACTGTTATTGCTATGCGTTTACAAAAACATTGGCAGCCATGTCCGCGGATGATTTTTGCGCTCAAATCCTCGCAGAGCATCTTGATCCACATGCGATCGTCGTCGGCCATGATTTCTGTTTTGGAAAAGGACGTGAGGGCACACCAGAATATTTGGTCAATGCCGGGCAAAAATATGGTTTTGATGTCTATGTGGTCTCAGAGCAAGCGCATATGGGCAAGCGCTATTCTTCTGCGGCTTTGCGCAATTTCATCGCAGAAGGCAATATAGCTGCGATTGAGGAGTTTCTGGGCAGAGCATATAAATTTCACGGGAATGTCCGTAAGGGAAGACAAGTTGCAAGAGAATTAGGATATCCAACAGCGAATATTGCTCCGCCAGATGTGATGTATCCCAAATATGGGGTTTACCTTGGGCATGTTACCAATTTGAGTGATAGGCCATTGCCCGCTATTGCAAATATCGGGATAAAACCAACCTTAGGCGGAGATGAAAAACCCATCATAGAGATACATATTCGTGATTTTTCAGCTGATCTTTACGGAAAAAAACTTACATTTGCTTTTAAAAAATTCCTTAGACCAGAGCAAAAATTTGACAGCATTGCAGCTTTAAAGGATCAAATTGAAAAAGATATTAATGTATTATATCAAGCGCCTTAGTTAACTTCTAATAATGTATCTATCATAATTATTATAGATCAAGCACCTTAAAGTGACTTCTCTCACGCCAGTTGGCTTACGCCAACGGCTCCGAGGGGGCGCGCAACGATGCGCGGCGCCCAGTCGGGCGCTCTACCAAAAGCACTTAATAATTTTATTTTGAGCTTTTGGTATTACGCATGAATGCATCAAGCAGCCATAGGAAAACTATATGCGACACCCTGTAAGGAAGGCTTCCTATCCGGGGAATTGCTTATGCGCATATCTTTATGAGTTTGTTTCTTATTTAAAACATCAGCAAAATCATAACCAAATCGGTCAGCCAAAAATTTTGCAACGGATTGAGGCTGCTCAGAAAAAGCTTCGCCGCCGCCAAGCAGAATAAAAGGCTTTTCAATCTTTGATAAAGGTCCATTGTCGAATAATTTTTGTATCCTATGGCCACAATGCGCCACGATGGATGGCATATCATATTCAATCGCTTTATTCTCACGCGACAAACAGAGATGAAGTTCATCAACTGTTTTTTTTTGCAAATAAGGTTTTATTTCTCCAAGCTCAAGAATATGTTTTTGCGTTCTAAAAGCCGGAATGAGTAATATTTTACCAAATTTTTCACCTTTTTCTTTGCGCTGTTTAATATCTTCCAAGACAGATAACATTCTGATTAATGAATTTCCTTGCGTTACGATAATGATCGCTCGAGCTTCATCAGAAAATTCGGGGATCTGCGGACCAGGCTTTTTGGCAGTGTTAATTATGAGCTTATCACCAACCTCGAGGCTATGAAGATATGATGATGACTGACCAAGTTTTATTCCCTCAGGATTTTCTTCGTTAAAAAGAGCCCTATATGTCGGACATGCTTCATATTTTACATTAATCCGAAAACATTTTGTATCATTTTTAAATATATGTGGTCGCCCATCAACTGTATAGGTTTTATTACCATGTTCTTTAGGCTGATGCTCAAGGATATTTTTCGCTGATAAGATATTTGGGAAAAGCTTTACCAAATCAATAACACTATAATTTGCTTTAAGTTTCTCTGTTAGATCTTGATTTTCAAGTATTGTCTTCAGATGAGATGTATTTTGGCGGATCACTTTATAACTTTCACCCTCAGCACGCGCATTTTTCAGAAATAAATCTGAATTTGTCACACATTGACGCAGCAAAGCATCACTCGGGAAAGCATAGTCCGGACTAGGATAGCCTTTATAAGGAACAAGATAGTCTTCATATTCAAGATCATTCAGCATTGATTTTAACTCCGATAATGTCTCAAAAGGTAAAGATGCCGGAACACCTATGGCATCGGAAGCAAAAAATTCAAGCTCTTCCGGCTGACGCAGAAATAAATCAACAGTTTCTGAATCCTGATGCCGAATGACATCTATAACGTCTAACGCATATGTTTCTTTTGGTTCAATATCTGGTATCATTTTCATCCCCTTAAATCCGTTTATTTTATAATAACTCTTACGTAATAATATAGCTAAATGTCAAATGAATATGAATTGCAACCAAAATTCTACAACAGAAGCGTCAACGTAGAGAGGAATAAAATTCTCTCATTCAGGCGATATTTCTCGGAATAATATAGCCTCTATGGCCAATGCGACTATGGGTAAATAGCCCTTTCATGATAGCAATTCTATAATCTGCCTCTCGCCAGAAGCTACTATTCATCTCAATTTCAATATTTTTAAAGCCATTAATTCGGCGTTTGGTTTGCATATTCTCGGCGATTTGAATGATATTCTTTAGAAAAAAATCCCGATCAATAAGAATAGATTGATTGGTCCAGGGCATATAACGCGACCCAACAATATAATAATCTGACGTGTCATGATAATGCACAATATCAGGAAAACGCTGCGCCTCAGAATGCCCCTCATAGAGAGACGCGCCCTTCAGATATGCAGCTTTCATAGGCCTACAAAGGCGCTTTATCCTCTTATAACTCTTCTCAAAAAAACCAGAATTCTGATCCGGATAAAAACCACGATATTTTCGATTAACACCCCAATCTTGTCCAGGGTGCTCTCGGCTGCGCAGGCGTATGATCTCTGCTTTTCTATTTTTAATAAGATTATATCCCAGAGAAATCTGTCTTTTGGCCTCAGAATGATCTTCAATAAGAGGACAATCATTTTCAAGCAATAAAATAACGTCACTTGTCATCGCATGCGCGAGAGCCTTGAAGCCTCCTAATATTCCTAGATTCTTCGCATCACCATGCACAGATAAACCATGACGCTGCGCGAGCACTGTTTCTTGTTGCCTTTGTTCAGGAAGGAAAATAACTTTTTCATTAAACAAAGAAAATAAATTTTCCTGCATATAGCTTGCCAGAGCATTTTGCAGGCTCTCCTCTCCCCTCCAGCTTAAAATACCAAGACCAATGCTCATAAATAATACCAAGCGCCTTAATTCATTTTCATTATTATATCTATCATAATTATTATATATCAAGCAACTTAAAGTGATTTTTTCTCTCACGCCAGTTAGCTTACGCTAACGGCTCCGAGGGGGCGCGCAACGATGCGCGGCGCCCAGTCGGGCGCTTTACCAAAAGCCCTTTTTTATATTTATTCTTCAGGTGCCTTTAAAGTCATTGAAAGCGCATGCAGGCCTTGATCAAACTCACTCTGTACGATTTTATTCACAGTTCTTTGTCTCTGAACACGATTTTGCCCGGAAAATATATCTGCGACAACGACAATATCATAATGTGTTTCACCCGTACCATCATCACCAGCATGGTGCCTATGATCTTCTGAGCGATTGACAATCGTAATCTGATCAGTTTGTAATCCAGCCTTTAAGAGCTGCTCTAATCTTTCCGCCCGAGATAACATTCTGGCTCCTATTTATAAATTATATAAAACCTGTTCATGCGCATCACGCAGCTCAGCGATAGGGATACGGAATTCTCCGGATAAAATCAAATCATCGCCTCCTGTCTTCCCTAGAACATGCAACGACACACCCGAGTGAGATGCCGCCTCTTTGAACTGATCTAAATTTTCTGTATCAACCGCACAGAGATAACGCGCAGCATCTTCGCCAAATAAAGTCCCGGCATCAGGTTGCACCGCGATCTCTGCGCCAATCAGACCTGCCATACACATTTCAGCCAAAGCCACAAGCATCCCACCTGATGAAATATCATGTACCGTATCAACTATAGCATCTTCTATCATCATACGGATAAAATCACCATTTTTACGCTCCAGAGCAAAATCAATCTCGGGGGGCACTCCTTTTTCACTTTTACAAACATATCGTAAAAATTCTGAACAGCCCAGATGGCCTCCCCCCTCCCCGATCAGACATATCACATCATTTTCGCGCTTTATCTTAACTGTTGCCATCTTAGTGATATTTTGTATCAATCCAACACCGCCAATCGTTGGGGTGGGCAATATAGCCTGACCTTCAGTCTCATTGTAAAGAGAGACATTGCCCGACACAACAGGATAATCCAAAGCCTTACACGCGGCAGAAATCCCCTGAATGGCTCCTGCAAATTGTCCCATAATCTCAGGACGTTCAGGATTGCCAAAATTCATATTATCTGTAATCGCAATCGGCAAAGCACCAACCGCCGTAATATTCCGCCAGGTTTCCGCAACAGCATGTTTACCACCCAGTACCGGATCAGCTTCGCACCAGCGCGGATTCACATCAACACTCATTGCAAGAGCTTTGCGCGACCCTGCATCAATACGCACAACCGCAGCATCTCCGCCCGGTATTTGCAATGTATTGCCGCGCACAAGATGATCATATTCCTCCCAGACACGCCGACGAGAACACCCATTATAAGATGTTAAAAGCCGCTTTAACGCATTAAGTGGTGGCATGGCCTGATGATAATCGCGATCAGTGATAGGCTCGCCTTTTGTGATGATCTCAAAAGGACGCTGATATTCCGGCGCAGCATCCCCAAGCTCCTGAATAGGAAGATCCGCTTTCACCATACCATCTTTTTTAATCACAAAACGATTTGTATCTGTTGTCTTCCCAATAATCGCAAAATTTAAATCCCATTTTTTAAATATAGCATGCGCAATATCTTCACGGCCCGGGCGAAGCACCATCAACATGCGCTCCTGACTTTCTGAAAGCATGATCTCATATGCCGTCATGCCAGCCTCCCGGACGGGGACTTTATCCAGATCAAGCTCTATTCCCAAATCCCCTTTTGCACCCATTTCCACCGCAGAACAAGTCAGCCCAGCCGCCCCCATATCCTGAATGGCAATCACGGCGTCTGTTTGCATCAATTCTAAGCAAGCCTCCAATAAAAGCTTCTCAGTAAAAGGATCACCAACCTGCACAGTCGGACGTTTCTCTGCAGAATTTTCATCAAACTCCGCCGAAGCCATCGTAGCCCCATGAATACCATCGCGTCCAGTTTTTGCGCCCAGATACACAACAGCATTGCCAACCCCCTCTGCCTGAGAGGTGAAAATTTTATCGCGCTTCGCAACCCCAACTGCCATAGCGCCCACAAGATTATTCATATTATATCGCGGATGGAACTCTAATTCTCCGCCAACTGTCGGAACCCCAAAGCAATTCCCATAACCTGCAATCCCCGCCACAACACCATGAAAAAGACGCTTAGTTTGCGGCGCGTCCGGGTCTCCGAAACGAATTGCATTTAACGCCGCAATCGGCCGCGCTCCCATCGTAAAAACATCACGCAAAATACCACCAACACCCGTTGCCGCACCCTGATAAGGTTCTATGAAAGAAGGGTGATTGTGACTTTCCATCTTAAAGACCGCAACATCACCATCATCAATATCAATAACGCCAGCATTTTCTCCCGGACCATAAATGACTCTTTTGCCCGTCGTCGGAAGCTGCTTTAACCAATATTTCGAAGATTTGTAAGAACAATGCTCATTCCACATTGCCGAGAAAATCCCAAGCTCTGTTAAGGTCGGCACACGCCCAATAAGCGATAAGATATTTTGATATTCTGCCGCAGTCAGACCATGTTCCGCAATCAAATCATCTGTAATATCACAATCATTCTTATCGTCAGCTTTAGATATCGGCATAGCATTTCTTCTCACCCTTAGCGCCCGGATGTGTAATCGCCCCATCCTTCGCTGAGCCCACAAGCTGGGAAAATTTCCAAATCACACCCGAACCGAAACTCGATTCTCGTGTTGACCAGCTTTTGCGCCTTTCTTCAAAATCCGCTTCGGATAGATCAACAGATAACTCACCATGATTTGCATCTAACGTAATCATATCCCCATCCTGCAAAAGACCAATCGGGCCACCAATCGCAGCCTCAGGGCCAACATGGCCAACACAAAATCCACGCGTTGCGCCGGAAAAGCGCCCATCCGTAATTAATGCAACCTTATCGCCCATGCCCTGCCCGTAAAGCGCCGCCGTTGTGGCCAACATCTCTCGCATACCGGGGCCGCCCTTTGGCCCCTCATTGCGAATAACAAGAACATCGCCCTCTTTATAGTCACGCTTTTGCACAGCTTTAAAACAATCTTCCTCACATTCAAAAACCCGCGCGGGCCCCTTGAAATCAAGCTTCTTCATACCAGCAACCTTTACAATCGCTCCCTCTGGCGCGAGGTTGCCTTTTAACCCAACAACACCACCAGTTCTGGTAATAGGATTATCCGTTCTGCGGACAACATCCTGATCAGGGTTGAATTTCACGGTGCTTAAATTTTCAGCAATGGTACGTCCTGTCACAGTTAAACACTCACCATGCAAATAACCACCGTCAAATAAAGCCTTCATAAGAAGTGGAATCCCTCCAGCCTCAAACATATCTTTGGCAACATATTTTCCGCCCGGCTTTAAATCCGCAATATAAGGTGTTTTCTTGAAAATCTCTGCAACATCAAATAAATCAAATGCAATCCCAGCTTCATTCGCCAGCGCCGGAAGATGCAATGCCGCATTTGTTGACCCCCCAGATGCCGCCACAACTGCAGCAGCATTTTCTAAAGATTTGCGCGTGACAATGTCTCTGGGGCGGATATTTTTGGCAATACATTCCATAACTTTTTCACCAGATGTCGCACAAAACTGATCCCGAAATTCATAAGGCGCAGGTGCTCCGCAAGAATAAGGCAGAGCGAGCCCAATCGCCTCAGCAACCGTTGCCATAGTATTTGCAGTAAATTGCGCACCACATGAACCAGATGAGGGACATGCAACTTGCTCTAATTCTTTAAGATCATGGTCAGAAAAATCCCCGACAGCATGTTTTCCAACAGCCTCAAAAACATCCTGCACGGTCACTTGCTGCCCTCGGAAATTCCCCGGCAAAATAGAACCACCATAAATAAAAACCGAAGGGATATTCAAACGCACCATAGCCATCATCATCCCCGGCAGAGATTTATCACACCCTGCCAGGCCAACAAGTGCATCATAGGAATGCCCACGTATGGTGAGCTCAACAGAATCCGTAATAACATCGCGCGATACAAGAGAAGATTTCATCCCTTCATGGCCCATGGCGATACCATCTGTCACTGAAATTGTGCAGAATTCCCGCGGGGTTCCTCCGGCTGCTGCCACGCCTTTCTTAACCGCCTGAGCCTGCCGCATAAGAGAAATATTACAAGGCGCGGCCTCATTCCAACAAGATGCAACGCCGACCAAAGGCTGATTAATTTGTTTCTCCGTGACACCCATCGCATAAAGATAAGAACGATGTGGCGCGCGCTCTGGCCCCAATGTCACATGTCGCGATGGTAATTTAGATTTATCAAAATGAAATTTGGTTTTATCCTTAGTACTGTCCATAAATGCTCAAAAAATATTATAATATGCTGCGGAGGAATATATCTATGAAGCCAATAAAATGCAATCGAGACTTTTAAACCATTATTAACCATTTAATTTA
>JBCCNR010000065.1:0-8000 GCA_039025725.1 Pseudomonadota bacterium
GTTTAATGCATCGTGCCCCTGGAAATAAAAGCGGTTTTCAGAGGAAGTTCGCAGTTATGGCCCTAAACTCTCCACTTAACAGAACATCCCATTGAGGCATTTTGATTGGATGGCCCTTCGCCTGTTTCCTTAATTTGTAGCATTGCATTTAGCAATTCAGGTGTATGGCGGTTTGTTTGCTCTAGTCTAACATCATCGATACGTCCACGATATTGTAATTCCCAATCTGCATTAAAGCCAAAAAAATCAGGTGTGCAAATCGCATCATAATTTTTGGCGATATCTTGATGTTCATCAACAACATATGGGAAAGAAAAATCATGCTTTTCAGCGAATTCTATCATTTTTTCGGGTGCGTCATCAGGATAGAAACCATAATCATTGGGCATTACAGCAACAACATCAATACCATATTTCTGCATGGTCTTTGCATCTGCGACAAGACGTTCAATGATAGCCTGCACATAAGGGCAGTGATTACAGATAAACATGACCAGAAAGGGATTGTCCTTAACATGATCGGATAGGGTCCAGTTCTCTCCGTCGGGCAATTTGGCTGTAAAATCATAGGCTTTTTGTTGAAAATTACAGGCTGGTGATGCTAATAAGACCATGATATTTCCCCAGAAGTGATAGTGATATTCCCTAAAACGCGCTTGAGTATGCAGTATTTTTATGAAAAAAGAGTTAGGAGACTTATAGAGATCTAACCATAAAATAGAGATGAAGTAAAATATAGACTATGTCGGATGCTGAAATATCAGAGCTCAAAGAAAAAATAAAGAAGTACAATAAAGCCTATTATCAGGACGATACACCTTTGGTGGATGATGCAGAATATGATATACTTTTGCGGCGTTTACAGACTTTAGAGGGGGCTTCTGAGGATGGCATAGATCCTGATAGTCCAACACAAAATGTGGGATCTGAGCCCGCAGAGGGGTTTCAGAAAATTACCCATGGTAGGCCGATGTTATCGCTGGATAATGGTTTTGACCGCGGAGATATTGAAGATTTCATCAAACGGATTAAGAAATTTTTAAATTATGACCCATTAAAGAGATTAGAGCTCACTGCTGAGCCTAAAATTGACGGGTTATCTTGCTCAATAACATATGAAAAAGGAAAGCTTGTAAAAGCTGCCACGCGCGGCAATGGAACAATTGGCGAAGATGTGACGGATAATATCAGAACAATTTCTGATATTCCGCAGCAATTCAGGGGAGAGACTCTCCCTGATCTTATTGAAATACGCGGAGAAGTTTATATAACTCATGCAGATTTTGCAAAAATGAACGCACAAGCCGAGCAAATGGGAGGAAAAATTTTTGCCAATCCCAGAAATGCAGCAGCAGGGTCTTTGCGGCAATTAAACAGTCAGATTACGGCATCGCGTCCTTTAAGATTTTTTGCTTATGCTTGGGGTGCAGCCTCTGATATCCCTTTTTCTACGCAATCTGCAATGATGGGGTGGCTTAAAGAGGTTGGATTTGTGGTTAATCCTGAATTTCAGATTTGCGCAGATGCAAAGGATTTGCTGCATTTTTACGAGAGCATATCTGAAAGGCGTGCTCAGCTTGGATATGATATTGACGGTGTGGTTTATAAGGTCAATGATCTTGGACTACAAGAGCGTTTGGGCTATGTCTCGCGACATCCACGATGGGCTATTGCGCATAAATTTGCTGCCGAGCAAGCGACAACTTTAATCAAAGATATACAGATACAGGTGGGGCGAACAGGGGCTTTGACGCCAGTTGCCAAATTAGAGCCCGTGACAGTTGGGGGCGTTGTGGTCTCAAATGCAACATTGCATAATAGTGAGGAAATCAAACGTAAAGATGTACGTATTGGTGATACAGTGATCATTCAAAGGGCAGGGGATGTGATTCCACAAATTCTTGCTGTGGTTTTAGACAAACGTCCTGAAGATAGTGAAGCCTATCTTTTTCCAGAGACATGTCCTGTTTGTGGATCGCCTGCCGAACGCAGCGGTGATGATATTGTGACGCGTTGTACAGGAGGGATGAAATGTGATGCGCAAATCACGGAAAGGTTGAAGCATTTTGTTTCAAAAAAAGCTTTTGATATTGATGGTCTTGGTGAAAAGCAAATAGAGCTCTTTTGGGAAAAGGGTCTTGTTAAGACGCCGGCAGATATTTTTACGCTTCAGGCACGTGATCAAAAAAATATTCATAAGATAAAGAATTTTGAAGGATTTGGAGAAAAATCTACGCGAAAATTATTTGATGCGATTGATAAGAAGCGCATAATTGATCTGGATCGTTTTATCTTTGCTTTAGGTATTCGTTATGTCGGGGAGACAATCTCTCGAGGGTTAGCCAGACAATATGGCAGTTGGGAGAAAATATATGATCTTATACAAAAAGTAATCGCAGAGAATTACCATGGTCCGGCTTTCGCGGAATTATCGGATATTGGTGGCACACAGATGGCGGTGGCTGCGCGTGCTTTATGTGCTTTTTTTGCAGATAAAGAGAATGATCAGCATGTTAAAGATATTTTGCAACATGTAACAACGCGCCCATTAGAGGCTCAGGATTTTGCTTCGCCGATAGCTGGAAAGTCAGTTGTCTTTACAGGCTCATTGCAGAAACTTACGCGCGCAGAGGCAAAATATAAAGCCGAGCAATTAGGCGCCAGAGTGACTGGAACTGTGACAAAAAAGACGGATTATGTTATTGCAGGTGCAGATGCCGGGTCAAAATTAGATAAGGCGCGGTCTCTAGGGGTTGAGGTTTTAACCGAGGAAGAATGGTTAGAGTTCTGTAATTCTTAAAAACAAGATATAATTGTCGTAAGGTTTAAGAAAAATATGACTATTTAGAAAGCACTTGTTTTTTGTTTTTCTCTCACGGATCAGGCCCTCCGGGCTATCCTCCGAGGGGGCGGCGCATAGGCGCCGGCAGCCAGTCGGCTGCTCTGGAGAAAGTTGTGTTTTAATGATTGCTGGGATACAGTGCAGGATAACAGATAAGAATTTATGCGCATTACAAAATTGAGATTAACGCATTTTCGCAATGCGCGTCATATTATTTTAGATGATCTTGCGCGGATCAACTATATTCAAGGAGAAAATGGCGCTGGTAAAACCAATATTCTGGACAGTATCACCAGATGTACTTCGCAAGCTGGTTTGAAAAATCAATCCGCGAAATTTTGTACCAATACAACTTACCCTGATAAAGGGTGGGGCGTTGATATTTATTTTACCCATCATGATCAGGATCACCATCTGACAACGGGGCTTTTGCCGCGCAGTACGCATCGTGTGATACAATATTTCGGTACGCGTATTACGCAGGCCGAGGCAACACATATGCTCCCTTGCTTATGGTTAACGCCTGTCGGAGAAAAAATCTTCACCGAAGATGCTGCTGATATACGCACTTATTTTCATCATATGGTTGGCTTATTTTTTTCAGACTTTCATGAGACTTATAGTCTTTATGAGCGTGCATGTCGCCAAAGGTTGAAGATTTTAACAAGTGAGAACATAAATGCGCATCTTAAATGGCTTCAGGCTTTAGAAGAAGAAATTGCCACTCAGGCCTTAAATATCATGCAAATGCGGGATGGGTTTATGGCACATTTTCAAAAAGACCATATGGCTCATGCGATTGTTCTTTCTGAAAACCTGCCTCATTTTTCACTCTATCTGGAGTGTCCTGCTCAAAATATACGCCATATAGATCAGTATAAAGCTTTGCTTATGTCTTATCGTGAAAAAGATGCAGCCTCTAAGCGCACATTATTTGGCCCACATCGCGTAAAATGGTGCGTAAAAAATCTGGATAAAAATATCGATATTGCCTTTTGCTCAACAGGCGAACAAAAAGCTGTTCTTATGGCTATTTTATTCGTGGTCAATCAGGCACTTATAAGACTTATTGATACGCCCCCTCTTATCTTGCTTGATGATGCTTATGCGCATTTTGATCAAAACCGCATTGCTTTTTTAGATCAATATATTGCGCATCTTCCGAATAATATCTTTCTGACCGGAACAGATTTTCATGCGACAGCTGAGAATGCAAAATTGCTCCATATTGATGAGGATATCATGCAAGGACAATCCACTGAAAAGCTTATGATTTAGGGCTGCCCCTAAGCAACAATCTCTCTTTTTCCAGCGTGATCTGCGGGCGTGATAATACCTTGCTCTTCCATCTCTTCGATAATACGGGCGGCGCGATTATAACCAATTTTAAGCTTTCGCTGCACATATGATGTTGAAGCCTTTTGATCACGACGCACAACCTCAACAGCCTCACGGAACATCGGATCAAGATCATCTGCTGCATCAACAGCCATATTTGTCGCCTCATCGGGATCATCCGTAATATCATCAATATATTCAGGCGCGCCCTGCATTTTAAGATCTTCAACAATATTTTCGACCTCTCCATCAGACACAAACGCACCATGAACACGACGAATACGACCACCAGATTCCATAAAAAGCATATCTCCCTGACCCAGAAGCTGCTCTGCACCCATTTCTCCTAAGATTGTGCGTGAATCTATTTTTGAAGTCACCTGAAAGGAAATCCGCGTCGGGAAATTCGCCTTAATCGTCCCTGTAATCACATCCACAGATGGGCGCTGCGTTGCCATAATAAGATGTATCCCTGCCGCACGCGCCATTTGCGCTAATCTTTGAATGAGACCTTCAATCTCTTTACCGGCAACCAGCATCAAATCTGCCATCTCATCGACAACCACAACAATATAGGGGAGGGGCTCTAATGGGATGATTTCTTCTTCTTCGACGGGCTGCCCTGTATCTGGGTCAAAGCCTTTTGCACGTTTGCGCGTAAGTGTCTCGCCAGTTTGTCTGGCTTCTTCAATGCGCTCATTAAAAGCTGATAATTTACGCACACCTATTTTTGACATCATATCATAGCGCTCTTCCATCTCTCTTACGACCCATTTTAAAGCACAAACAGCCTTTTTAGGATTGGTCACAACCGGAGATAAAAGATGCGGTATGCCATTATAAATAGAGAGCTCTAACATCTTCGGATCAATCATGATCATTTTACAAGATTCTGGCGATAATTTGTAAAGCAAAGACAAGATCATCGTATTAATTCCAACAGATTTACCAGAGCCCGTTGTCCCCGCAATCAAAAGATGCGGCATTTTGGCAAGATCTGTCACAACAATTGTTCCACCTATATCTTTTCCCAGACCAAGTGGAAGCTCTTTTTGACCGGATTGATATTCCTTATGACAGACGACATCTTTTAAATAGACAGTTTCGCGTCTGGTATTGGGAAGCTCTATCCCGATCGCATTTTTTCCCGGAATAACCGCAACACGCGCAGAAATTGCACTCATAGCCCGGGCAATATCATCCGCCAGCCCAATAACACGAGATGACCTTATACCAGCAGCAGGCTCAAGCTCATATAGCGTGACAACTGGACCAGCATGCCATTGCTTTACTTCTCCTCTTACACCAAAATCCTCTAAAACACTTTCCAAAAGCTGTGCATTATGTTTAAGGACCTCTTCTGATAAAGTAGGATCCTGCCTCTTACGTGGTGCAGATTGTAATAAATCCGTTGTTGGGAAAACATGCCCATCATGAATGAGAGGACTACTCAGAGACTTTGTTTTTTTCTTTTGAACACGTTTTTTACTCTTTTTTCCAAAAACACTTGTAGTAGAAGCTGTATTCTCTTCTATATCTTTTTCTACCTTAGAGCTTTTACCGTTCGCTTTATCTTCTGTATTTTTTAATCTTAAGAGCTGTAAAAGAAAATCAGTCACACCAAAACTTCGCCCAGCCACAAATAAAACGCCAATCATTGTAAAAAGCGTTGTCGCAATAATTGTAACCATGCGTCCAACACCTCCTAAAGAAGATGGAAAATATAAAATGGCAATAGATATAGCCTCGCCGATTTTTCCGCCAACTGACAAGGCCATGAGATCTTGCTGAAACCCTCCAAATAACATATCCAATGTCGCTGCAAATAACATCAAAACGGGCGGAGCATACATAAGACGTAAAATTATCGATGCTGATACCCGGCCGCGAAACAAGCCTGATCCCCATATGACCAAAAATGCAGGAATAAGATAGGCTGCATATCCTAAAGTCTGAAGCGTGAAATCAGCATAAGTCGATCCCCATATGCCAAAAAGATTTTCGATATTTTGCTCTGTTGCCTGGAGAAAACTCGGATCATTCTCTGAATATGTGACACATGATAGAAATGTAATGATGCCTAAGCCAAATAAAGAAATCGCTGTAAAGTCACGTATCAAATCGATAACCCACATTGTCATCCGATAAGTCAATTCGCGAAAGCGGGGAATCTTTAGGCGTTTCTGCATATTATGCTCCGTTACAATGGTTTACATAATATATGATTCGATTGATTTTTTACCAGAAAGCAGGAGAAGAATATATAAATGGTATTAAAATACCGCATATGTAACATGCTGATTTATATTGTATTTTAAGATAAAAAGACTTGCTAATATAAATCAGTGTGATAAAAAGCGAAAAAATTTTGATCATTTATAAGGTTCAATATGCGCACATATTCAATGAAGGCATCAGAAATCCAGAAAGACTGGATTTTAATTGATGCAGAAGATCTCGTCGTTGGCCGCGTTGCATCGCTTATTGCAAAAATTCTTCGCGGAAAACATAAGGCCACTTACACACCACACATGGATTGTGGAGATTATGTGGTTGTTATCAATGCAGATAAAATTAAATTTACCGGAAAAAAATATACAGATAAAAGATATTATCGTCATACAGGTTATCCGGGCGGTTTGAAAGTCACCAATCCAAAAGAAATTATGACAGGTCGCTTTCCTGAGCGCGTTTTATATAAAGCCGTTGAGCGTATGTTGCCACGCGGCCCACTTTTCCGTGATATTTTGGTGCATCTGCGGATTTATAGCGGGAATACTCATCCGCATGAAGCACAACAACCTAAGCTTCTTGATGTTAAATCCATGAATAGAAAAAATAGTAGGGCAGCATAATGTCAGAAACACTTAAAGATTTTTCAGAACTTAAAAAAGCAACGGCTTCTTCAGATGAAGTGACCAAAATTGAAGTTGTCCAAAAACCGCGTGAGCCTCAAATTGGCGCGGATGGTCGTACTTATGCGACTGGAAAAAGAAAAGATGCTATAGCACGTGTCTGGATTATGCCGGGTAAAGGTAATGTAACTGTTAATGGTAAATCTATGGATGATTATTTCAAGCGCGCTGTTTTGCGTATGATTGTTAATCAGCCCTTTACTCTAACAGATCGTATGACGCAATATGATGCACTTGTGACTGTGCATGGTGGAGGTCTTTCTGGACAAGCTGGTGCTGTAAAGCATGGTTTATCGGTTGCACTTAACCTACGTGAACCTGATTTGAGACCAGCATTAAAACAAGCTGGTTTCTTAACGCGTGATTCTCGTGTTGTTGAGCGGAAAAAATATGGTCTTCGTAAAGCACGTCGCTCAAGACAGTTCTCTAAGCGCTAATCTTATATTACGGACCTTTTTTGGTTTCAATAACTGGTCACTTTAAAATGTCTATGTTGTATAGAACATGAAAAATATAAGATACCTCGCTCAGAGCGTAAGCTTCACAAAATGTGTTTTAACTCTTTACGCTTACACTGTAGTAACCCGAACTATGGATAAGGAAAAACCACATTTTACAACGATTTAAAATCTAGTCATCTACTGTCTTGGAAAATTTTTTTTCAGCTCACCAAAAAGAATATCTATTTCGATCGCCGTCCTCCAAATGCTGACGCGATGAGCGGCTCCGAGAAGAATATTTCTTTTTAGGCGAGCCCAGCCTGCATCTTATAAATCTTTTCTCATTTGCATTAATATGCACCAACAATTTCCGCGCGACCGCTATCAGTGCAACCATCGTTGGACGACCATTCTCTATCAGCCTTTCATAAAATTCCTTCAAGATTTTATTATGTTTAACACTTA
>JBCCNR010000066.1:0-7998 GCA_039025725.1 Pseudomonadota bacterium
AAATATAATAATATATTTTAAAAATGCGTCTTTCAAATTTATAGTGATATATGATAGCCTGCATAAAATTTATTTTCTTTGAGGTAACAATTCTGCTATGCCAAGATATCTAGAATAATTTGAGAACATAAAGACATGGAGAAACTATGACTAAAAAAGCATTGCTAACCGGGTCAACAGGTGGTTTAGGTAGCAAAATTGCTCAGATACTTGCAGAAGATGGTTGGAGCCTTATTCTTGTGAATCGTGATCAGGAACAGGCTCAACACCAATTAACATTTTTGCGTTCTTCATTCCCTCAGCAGATATTTGACAGTTTTCTAGCAAATTTGATGGATATTCATGATATCCGCAAGGTTTCGCAGAATATAGCAGATGCTCACCCTGAAATTAACGCACTCTATAATATTGCAGGTCTGTTGACTGATAAACGCATTATGAGTCCTCAAAAGATTGAAGGTCATTTTGCTTTAAATGCTGTCGCTTCCTATATGCTAATTCATAGTTTGCGATCTCAGCTTAAAGCCGCAGCTACAGAGCAAAACCCAGCTTTTATCATCAATTTTTCAACATCGGCTGTGAACAATCTAAAAACTCTTGATGTTACAAAACTCGTCAATCCAGATAATATTGGTGGGCTAATGGATGCTTATGCCAAGTCAAAGGCTGTTCTGAATGTAATGGCATGCTTCTTAAAAGATGAGCTGTTAAAAGATAATATCTATATTTATTCTGTTGATCCGGGGGCTACTAAAACACAAATGACAACCAATAATCAGGGTATGCCTTGGTTTGTAAGGTTATTGGTGCCTTTGCTTTTTGGTGACCCATACAAACAGGCTAAAAAACTTGTCGGGAGTATTCATTCCGCGCTACAAAATAAAAAAAATGGCATTTTTATCTCAAATGGCAAAATCAAAAACAATCCATCTTTTGCATCAGACATTCAGCTTCAGGATGATATAAGGCAATTGATGGATAGTCTGATAAAATAACTGCGGGAAGATATTTTCAATTTTAAGCCGCCTTTATACCCTTATGATATGTCTGGATTTTTTCAACCTTAAGCGCCTCTTCGGGCTTAAGTGACATGGCCTGCGCCGCGGCCTTTGCGCCAGCAATCGTCGTATAATGTGGAATTTTCATCATCAAAGCAGTATTGCGAATGGAAAAGCTATCTGCGATGGATTGTGCACCCTCAACGGTATTAATAACCATAGAAATTTGTCCATCCTGCATCAAATCAACAATATTAGGACGCCCTTCAAGGACTTTATTGATTGTTTTGACATCTATCCCTTGCTCACGCAGATAATGTGCTGTTCCATGCGTGGCAATAAGTGAAAAGCCAGATTTTTCTAATTGACGTGCTGGCGTAACGATCGCTTTTTTATCCTTATCGCGAACAGAAATAAAAATATTGCCCTCTTGAGGCAAGATAGACCCAGCCCCCAATTGTGACTTATAAAAAGCACGTGCAAAAGTTCTATCAATGCCCATCACTTCACCCGTTGAACGCATCTCTGGACCTAGCAAAATATCCGTTCCCGGAAAACGAGAGAAAGGAAAAACAGCCTCTTTGACCGCAATATAATCAAGATCTTTATCATTCAGCGCGAAATCAGATAATCTCTCCCCTAATTTTTCTCCGGCCATCACGCGCGCAGCTATTTTCGTAACAGGCTGACCCGTAACTTTTGCAACAAAAGGCACAGTTCGGGATGCTCTTGGGTTGACCTCAATGATAAACACATCAAAATTATTATCTTCATGTCGCTGAATAGCAAATTGAATATTGATCAAACCACATACGCCAATTGCTTTGGCCATAATCACTGTTTGACGTTTTAATTCTTGGACGATCTCTTCAGAAAGCGAATAAGGCGGCAGAGAACAAGCAGAATCTCCCGAATGAATACCGGCCTCTTCTATATGTTCCATAACGCCGCAAACAAAAACATCCGATCCATCACATAATGCGTCAACATCAACTTCTGTCGCATTGAACAAATATTTATCAATCAATATTGGATTTTCACCAAGCGCAGCCTCTGCTTCCGCCATATAGCGCTTTAATTGCTCTTCATTATACACAATCTCCATCGCGCGACCGCCAAGCACATAAGAAGGTCGAATAACAACTGGATATGAAATCTCATCTGCAATCAATATCGCCTCGGCCTCATTGCGGGCAATACCATTGGCGGGCTGCCTTAAACCCGTTTCCTCCAGAAGAGCCTTGAAACGCTCACGATCTTCGGCCAGATCAATCGCATCCGGTGAGGTTCCTAAAATCGGAATATTCGCTTCCTCTAAAGCCGAGGCAAGCTTCAATGGTGTCTGCCCACCAAACTGCACAATAACACCCAATAAATTCCCTTTTTCCTGTTCTTTGGTCAGGATTTCAATCACATCTTCCGGCGTGAGAGGCTCAAAATATAAACGATCTGATGTATCATAATCTGTTGAAACAGTTTCAGGGTTGCAATTGATCATAATGGTTTCGATATCGCGCTCTTTTAAGGCAAAACACGCATGACAACAGCAATAATCAAACTCAATACCCTGACCGATGCGATTAGGGCCTCCGCCTAAAATCGCAACTTTATTGCGATCGCTGATCTGGCTTTCACAAACAGTTTGATCCTGAATAAAACCATGCTCATAGGTGGAGTACATATAAGGCGTAGGAGACATGAACTCCGCGGCGCATGTATCAATTCTTTTATAAACAGGCCTTACATCATATGAGCGCCTTATTTGCGCAATATCAGCATCACTTTGACCCGTTAGCTCCGCTAGACGCGCATCGGAAAAGCCCTGCTGTTTGATATAAAGCCAACCATCGCGATTTTCTGGCAAGCCATGCGATTTTATCTGCGTTTCTATATCAATCAGTGCCTTAATTTGCTCTAAAAACCACGGATCATGTTTGGTGATGGCATAAATATCATCAACGCTCATGCCATATCTAAAGGCCTCCGCAACGACAAGAATACGATCAGGTGTCGGTTTCGCCAATTGCGCCCTAAGGGCATTAATATCATCTCCCTTATTGAGGCCAGACATATTATCCGGGCTATTCAATCCTGTCAGGCCAATTTCCATACCGCGCAGAGCTTTTTGGAATGATTCTGCAAAAGAGCGCCCAATCGCCATAACCTCCCCAACAGATTTCATTGCAGTTGAGAGATTAGGATGACTTCCCGGGAATTTTTCAAATGCAAAACGTGGCATTTTGGTGACCACATAATCAATGGTTGGCTCAAAAGAGGCTGGCGTTGCTTTGGTAATATCATTTGTAAGCTCATCCAGCGTATAGCCAACCGCCAGACGCGCTGCAACTTTTGCAATTGGAAAACCCGTCGCCTTAGAGGCCAGAGCAGATGAACGGCTCACCCGCGGATTCATTTCAATAACAACCATACGGCCATTATCAGGGTTGATTGCAAATTGCACATTTGATCCACCAGTCTCAACGCCAATCGCGCGAATAACCGCCAAAGACGCATTGCGCATCATCTGATATTCTTTATCAGAAAGCGTCAGGGCAGGGGCCACTGTAATAGAGTCGCCCGTATGGATGCCCATAGGATCAAGATTTTCAATCGAGCAGACAATAATCGCATTATCCGCATGATCACGGACAACTTCCATTTCATATTCTTTCCAGCCAAGCACAGATTCTTCAACCAGAACCTCTGAGGTTGGAGACGCATTCAGCCCCTGTGTGACAATCTGGATGAATTCCTCTTTATTATAGGCAATACCGCCCCCAGTCCCTCCCATGGTAAAAGAAGGACGAATAATCGTCGGCAAACCAACATCTTTAAGAGCAATCATGGCCTCATCAAGGCTATGCACGGCGTGTGACTTTGGACTTTCAAGACCGATCTCATCCATGGTCTCACGGAATTTTTGCCTGTCTTCAGCGCGATCAATGACTTCTCCGCGGGCGCCGATCATCTCGACATTATATTTCTCTAAGACCCCTTTTTGCTCCAGCGCGAGGGCTGTATTTAATGCTGTTTGCCCTCCCATCGTCGGTAAAATGGCATCTGGACGCTCTTCGGCGATGATACGCTCTACTATCTCAGGCGTAATTGGCTCAACATAAGTCGCATCCGCAATATCCGGATCAGTCATAATTGTGGCCGGATTTGAATTGACCAGAATAATCCGATAGCCCTCTTGTTTCAGAGCCCTACAGGCCTGCGTGCCGGAATAATCAAATTCACATGCCTGACCAATGATGATCGGCCCTGCGCCGATGATAAGTATAGAAGAAAGGTCAGTTCGTTTGGGCATAAATATCCTGAAACATTATTTTAAGGCAAAATTACCAGCTTTATACACAATCACTTACCACGCCGCAAGCAGCTAAAAGATAAAACTTTAACTTTTATCATATCTTAAATTTTTTTCTTTATGCTTTAAAAATGTATATTTCTAAAGCATATTTCATGGTTTCAGGGCGATAATGTTAAATTTCTTCGGATATTACATACGTAGCTTTAGCGTTATGCGTGGCATTGTCGATTTTCTGATCATCTTCCTTGGGGGCGCTTTTCTTTATAGCTTTTTTGGACTTGCCTCAACTGGCAGTACAACGCCCAATGAAGTTTCGCCATTTGTGTTGTCTCTTGTCACCGGGATTGTCACATGGGTTATCATCTTTGCGATAGGCACTTATGACCTTCCGCGAGGTTTTGACTGGAAAAATCTGACTGCGCGACTTATTGCAGTTTTTTTTATCGCTGTCCCGCTTGAGCTCGCCTTATGGTGGGCGGTCGGCTTTGTATATCTCAATTCGATATTTGTACCTGTTATAACGATTGCCATTCAGCTCTGTTTGTTTTTTATTGTACGCATTTTATATGCAGTGATATTACCGAACTATATTCTGCAAAATCGTGCGATTGTCATTGCTCCGTCGCATGAGGTAGAAGAAGTTAAAGAGATTTTACTTGCAACAGGCTCTCCCTACAAAATTGCTTACGTTATACCGCCAGAGAATTTAAACAAACATAATAATATAGACCTTGCTGAGATTTGTAAAAAATATGATGCTTCGCTGGTGGTTGTCGGCCATGAAAAAACAATGAAGCTTTTGAAGGCTTTTGCCTCTTGTCGTTTTTCGAATATCAGAGTTATGGATATTAATCTTCTTAAAGAAAAATTGCTTGGGAAGGTAACATTAGAAAAATATTATAGCTATCATGTTATTTTTGATAAGTTCTTCGCAGTCAGCTTAATGGGGCATATTATAAAGCGCTCTTTCGATCTTGTTGTTGCAACTGTCATTTTATTGCTGACATTGCCAATAACGGCTACTGTAGGGATGCTTATTTATCTGCATGACAGACATAATATCTTTTATGCACAAAAACGTGTTGGCCGGGCAGGGCAGGTTTTTGCATGTTATAAATTCCGTTCTATGCGCGTTGATGCAGAACAAAACGGAGCCGTCTGGGCACAGGAAAATGATGATCGTGTGACGCCAATAGGGCGCTTTATCCGCAAAACTCGTATTGATGAAATTCCGCAATGTTTAAATGTTTTGCTCGGTGAGATGAGCATTGTTGGCCCAAGACCAGAGCGCCCTGAATTTGTCAAAGATTTGTCAGAGAAAATCCCTATGTATTCCGAGCGACACTACGTAAAGCCGGGCTTAACAGGTTGGGCGCAGATCAATGAAAGTTACGGAGCTTCGGTCGAAGATGCCGAACGCAAGCTGGAATATGATCTCTACTACCTTAAACATTACAATATTGTGCTGGATGTTCTGATTTTAATGAAGACTTTGTCGGTGGTTTTATGGCCAAATGGTGTAAGATAGGATCAGGGTTAAACTTATTTAACGCTGAGGGTTGGTAGCTCTGCAATATATCGATAAAAGTAAATGTCTCTCCATGATAGGTTTCCAGCATAGGAAGCACTCTTCTGGCGAAATAAGGACAATCTGCATTTTGTTCCTCAGATATATATAAAATTCCATCATCCGGTATCTTGAGATAAAATCTTTTATCAAACAGTGCATAACCTTTTTTTAATTGCATATTTAATGGAAGATTACGCTTTTCCCTGAAAATTTTTATCTTTTGGGATGTAAAATGAATGTAGGCTCCGCCAAATGTCGTGCTCTTATCTGGACTTTTTTTAAGCTCTATGCAGCTCTTGCCAGTCACAAAACTTATGAGATATCTTAGAATTTCTTTTTGTAAATCAGCGCTCTGCTGTGAAAAAATATCTTTCGGGAGCTCTACATATCCATAATAAGATAAAAAAACATGCTTTGAAATAAAACAATCTCTATGGTGTGTCGATAAAGCACGATAGAGTTTTGCCTTATGGTAAAGTTTCAATAGGGTTTCTGATAAATCATTTTCTTGTAAAAATTGCCTGACAGATGTGCGCTCATATTTTCTATTATCATTACTGGGGTCATCACAATAAGATAAATTATACTTATCTGCATATGCTTTGATCATATCGCGTGAAAGATGCAGCATCGGACGATGAAAAAGAGCGCCTAAATGATGAAAATAAGATGGCATGACAGCCAGTCCGCGTAAACCACTCTGATGCTGCAATCGCATGAGCAAAGTCTCGCAGAGATCATCCTGATGATGACCAAGACATATCATATCAAGCTTATATTTATCTGCGGCCTGAGATAAAATTTTATAACGCGCAATACGTGCAAAATTCTGTAAACCAGTCTTAGGGGGATTATCTGTGACTTTTAAAATATGGCAGGGAAAATTATAAGCTCTTGCAATATCTGCGACCATTTCTGCTTCAAGAGCAGCCTCTGGACGCAAGCCATGATCAACCGTTAAAATGACGATCTCATATTTGGCTTTAAAATAAGAGACCATATGCAGCATACACACCGAATCTATCCCCCCGGAGACAGCCAGACCAATTTTACGAATATCTCCGATATTTTCGGGAAGGGTAATCATTTTTTAAAATAAATAATTAAAATAGTTTCGACCAGATTTATAGAGTATCTTTTGCTGTTTATAGCGGTCAAACCTCCCCGGAGGCGCACTATTCTGAGCCTTCGAACTATGGTGAAATAAACCACATAAGTGAAAGGCACGGTCAGATTGCGGTTGATATTCTATCGCATATGCTTCGTCAAAAATACGCATAAATGCGACTTCATCTTCATGGGGTGTTTCATTATCCAGAATATAACGCGCAAAGACAACCAGGCTTGACGGAAGCGCATTCATCTTTTGATAATAAGCATAAAGCGCCTGATGCGTGATATGTATATGCTCCATAGTTTTGCGATCTTCCGTGAGCTCTGCATCATATCCTGATCCATTTTTGCCAAATTGTTTGACAATAAAAAATGCCAGCAAGCATATGCCAATAAAAATAAAAATTTTAGCCATATGAAATTATACAGATTTATAATGCATTTTTGGTCGATGGAATAACATCTTTAAATTTCTCATCTATGGTCACTGCATCCTTCAAAGCACGTGCAAGAGCCTTAAAACAGCTTTCAGCAATATGATGATTATTCTCACCATAAAGATTTTCAACATGCATCGTAATGCCCGCAGCAAAAGCAAAAGCCCGGAAAAATTCCTGAAAAAGCTCTGTGTCAAACTCCCCGATCTTATCCCGATCAAAAGCCACCTTCCACACCAGAAAAGGACGCTTTGAAATATCAAGCGCAATACGTGTCAACGCCTCATCCATAGGGATATAAAAACTTGCATAACGCGTAATCCCTTTGCAATCCCCCAAAGCAGCCGCAAAAGCCTTTCCCAGAGTAATTCCTGTATCCTCAACAGTATGGTGTCCATCAATCCATAAATCACCCTCGGCCCTAAGCGTGATGTCAAAGCCACCATGCTTCGCCAGCTGCTCTAACATGTGATCAAAAAAACCTATGCCTGTCTTAATGTCATATTTTCCCTGACCATCTAAGTTAATAGAGGCCTCAATTTGGGTCTCAGCCGTTGCGCGTTTAAA
>JBCCNR010000067.1:0-7884 GCA_039025725.1 Pseudomonadota bacterium
ACCATGGTGATGAGGGCCTGTATATTTGCCGCCATCTTGAAGCATATCATCTGATATATATAGGGTAAGACTTGCTTGATTAACGAGTTTCTGGTTATAATCCGACCAGTTGCGTTTCTTTCTTGTAGTTTTCATATCTAGAAATTAACGCAACTCTCTGATTCTTAAAATACCATCACAAATCTCAATGCAACAAGGCCAGCTCAGGGACCGCCCCTTCGACAAGCTCAGGGGCCGCTCAGGGCTCGCAATGGCGTGCGCGGTGATGCTTGCTCTCCAATGTCCTCATTCATGGCTCGGGTTAAATGAATGAGACAAATCTTTAATCTTGCCCTCAAATGCCGCATAAGCCTCCGGTAAATCATGCTGAAGATAAGCCGCATAAACCGTATTCTGTAAAAGACACGCAATCGTCATCGGACCAATCCCTCCCGGAACCGGCGTGATCGCACGCGCGCGCTCTAAAGCCGCAGAAAAATCAACATCGCCAACAAGCTTTCTCTTCCCATCACGCTCAACGCGGTTAATGCCAACATCCAAAATAATCGCACCCTTCTTAATCCAGTCCCCCTGAACATATTCCGCTATGCCAACCGCAGCAACAAGAATATCCGCTTGCCGCACAAGCTCAGGGAGACCCCGCGTCCGAGAATGCGCAATCGTAACCGTCGCATTTTTTTGCAATAACATCTCCGCAACCGGACGCCCAACAATATGCGAACGCCCAATCACCAAAGCATGCAATCCTGATATATCCGATATAACAGTCTCCAGAAGCATCATACAGCCAGAAGGCGTACAAGGACGCAAACTCCGCCGCGCAGATGCCCCATGCAATGTCCCCGTATTCACAATATGAAACCCGTCAACATCCTTATAAGCGTCAATTTTCTCCAATGCGGCCTCACCACTCAAATGCTTCGGAAGCGGCATCTGAACCAAAATACCATGCACACCCGATTTGGCATTTAATGAGGTAATAAGCTCTAATAACGCCGCTTGCGATATATCCTCCGGTAAGCGATGAATATGCGACCCAATCCCAGTCTCCGCAGCAGCCTTCTCTTTATTGTTCACATAAACATGCGATGCAGCATCATCCCCAACAATAATCACATCTAATGTCGGACAAATATCATATTCTCTTAGCGCCAAGGAGACCTCATCCGCAATCAATGAACGCATCTGCCGCGCAAACTCTTTTCCATCAATCATAAGAGATGTCATCCCTAAAAAGGCGCATAGCAAACATAAGGGCTCAGCATCACAACAATCAACTGCACACCCAGCAATAAAATAATCGGCGATAAATCAAGCCCCCCCAAATTCGGCATAAAACGCCGAATAGGACCCAAAAGCGGCTGCAATAACCGATCCGTCATATCATAAATCATAAAAACAAAACGATTGTGAATATTCACTATATTAAATGTAATCAACCAACTTAAAATAACATTCACTATCACAACCAAAAAAACAATATCACTTAAGGCTTGTAATAAAAAACACAAACCCGCAGATAATCCTGCCATAATGCGCTCTCCCTTGATTCCTTCGCTATGCGGATTTATAATCCGCTTCTGTTACATATAAAACCATTTATGAAGATACCACCCTATGATGACAAGAGAATTCTATCCCCCCGCAGCTTTTTTTATCGATGATATCGTGAAAAATGCCCTCCAGGAAGATTTCGGACATGGATGGGATGTCACATCACAAATCGTTATTCCCGAAAAAACACACGCAAAAGTCCAAATGACCGCCCGTGAAAGGCTGCCGGTTGCTGGTCTTATATGTGCTCTGTCTGTTATAAAACATATAGATCCGCAACTGACATATATAATCCATAAAAATGACGGAGATATCGCCGAGAAAAATACGTCTATCATGGATATATCAGGCTCTGCGCGCTCTATTATGGCCGCTGAACGCGTTATTCTGAATTTCGTCGGACATCTGTCAGGGATTGCTCTAAAGACCGCAAAATCCGTCGCGGCCGTCAAACATACAAAAGCAAAAATTGTCTGTACGCGTAAAACATTGCCGAATTTACGGGCTTTGCAAAAATATGCTGTCAGACTTGGCGGAGGCTTTACGCATCGTTCAGGCGTTGATGATTGCATCCTGATCAAAGATAATCATATTGCAGTCTGCGGCGGTATTGAAAAAGCCGTACAGCGCGCCAGATCTTCTTTAGGGCATACCACCAAAATTGAGGTCGAATGTGATCATCTTGGACAGGTTGAAGAGGCTTTAAAGGCCAGAGCAGATATTATTATGCTTGATAATATGTCCCCAGCAGATTTGCGTTTGGCGGTGGAAACTATAGATGGACGGGCTATCAGTGAGGCTTCTGGAGGGATTACTGAAAAGACAATTAAAGATATTGCAGAAACTGGCGTTGATATGATTTCAATCGGAGCCTTAACGCATTCGGCAGCTTATGCAGATGTGGCTTTTGATTTTCTGGAGTTAAATTAAATAAGGCTTATACCAAGCGCCTTAATTAATTTTCAAAACTGTATCAATCATAATTATTGTATAAGTAGTTTAAAGTGATTTTTTCTCTCACGCCAGTTGGTTTACACCAACGGCTCCGAGGTAACGCGCAACGATGCGCGACGCCCAGTCGGGCGCTCTACCAAAATAGCAAAAAACGGTCGCTGAGCGGACCCTGAGCTTGTCGAAGGGTGGCTCTGGGGGAAGGGAGAAATCCTATCAAAGCGTATGAATATTTGGAATAGCATGTGGTGCTTTAAAGACCAGTTCTGTTATAGCCCAGACAAGAGCATCAACGCGGTCTGGTGAACGTGCTTTTGGCAGGAAAATATTATCCAGAGTAAAGCAGCACATTTGATCTTCTAATTCCGGGAAATATCCGACATGATGCACCATATCCTGTTCATAGAGCGCCGCGATAGGTTCTGCCCGCGTGATTTTTCCGCGTCTGGCCCAGACGGCTCTATAGGGGATATGCGGATCTATACTGCGTAGGATGGATTGCACCATCTCTCCGCCCTGATTGGATTCGGCGACAATGCGGTCGGCTTGATGGTCATGATAGGCTCTTATGACTTGTTCTGCCCAGCCATGGGGGGACATGCCTCTGACGGAGTAATCAGCCAGCACATAGCTTTTATATGTAATTTGCCCATCTTTTTCGAAGGGCTTTGAGCCTGCAACAATAATCCCACATTCATCTGAGCCCTCATGGTTCGACACCGGAGGATCAACAGCCACCACAATACGTTCAAAATGTTCGGGGCGCTTTTCCGGGGCAATACGTTGCCGGTCAAGATCGGCGCGGTTCCAGAGGGCAGCATCATAGCCCTCCATCAGGACGCCTTCAATTTCCTGCCGGCCAAAGCGTGTATTTTGATATTTTGTAATGATTTTTTCGAAGAATTTTGGCGAGAGATGATCTCTATTGTCATAAGATGTTGCCGTTGTTGTCACCGTATCTTTATCCTCTACCAATTCATGCAAAAGCGGAAGAGGGCGGGGCGTCGTCGTGACAATTTGCCGTGGATTTTCTCCAAGTCGCAAAGCCATTTGCAGCATATCCCATGTTTCATTGACGTAATGCCATTTTGCGAGCTCATCACACCAGGCAAAGTGAAATTGTGGTCCGCGCAATCCACTTGGATTGGTTGATGAGAAGAAGTAAGCTTTGGCTCCGTTTGGGAAGACAATATGGTTTTCGCTGCGTTTAATGACGGGCTTAAAATCTTCCGGAGCACAATTCATAATCCCTGACACACCATTGACCATAATGTTTACCACATCCGTTATGGTTTCCCCGACCAGAGCGATCAGCATTGCGCCTTCATAACGGGCTGCGCGTATGACGGCCTCTGCGCCGGCGCGGGTTTTACCGGCCCCACGTCCGCCCATCAAAAGCCAGCTTGTATAATCTTCATGTGGAGCAAATTGATGATTATGCGCTTTAAAGATAAATTCCTCTTCCAGAAGTTGTGCTTCTTCTGGAGTTAGGCTATCAAAAAAAGCAGCACGTGCATCTTCTGGTAGATTGCATATAGAATGGTAATAAGACATAAGTCTCCTTGTATGAGTATGAGAAAATTTTGTGTCGGGAAGTGTCCGACTAGGCGGTCACTTCGCACCCTTCGACAAGCACAGGGACCACTCAAGGACCGCCTAGGGAGGACCACTCAGGGACTGTTTTTTGCTATTTCGTTACGCACGTCAATTGCGAGCGCAGCGAAGCAATCTCTTTGCGTATATATATTATAACAGATTGCCACGGGTGCTATGCACCCTCGCAATTGGCGAGGGGTATTATATTAATTTTCCTTATCTAAAGCTTGGGTATATATTTCAAAAGGTTCTTTTCGCGGCGGCGGTAGCGTATTTCGCACGGTCTGTGGCACGTTCTGCCTTGTCATAGTCTGACCTTGACTGTAAGGCGGTGGTGGTGCGGTCTGCCTTTGACTGGTCGCTCTTGCCAATCGCTGTTGTGTTGCAGCAAGCTCATAGAGGTTACGTTGCCATGTTTGCATTTCCCCAGTGCTTTCCCTATTGGGTTCCACGGTTGCAGGTTGGTCTGCCTCATCTAAGTTTTGTGATTCACTATTAGATTGAGCAATGACATGTTTAAGAATTTCATCATCGGTTATACCAAGTTCATTATCACTTCCTAAAGCTTTATCTGCTTGATTTAAAGCTGAATTAGCTTTCCCAATGTTTTCTATTATAAGAGTAAAAGATTGTTGTAATTCTTCTATCTGCTTTTGCTGCAAGGTGACTTGGCTTTGCAGCAAGCCGATTTGCGTTTGCAGCAAGCCGATTTGCGTTTGCTGCGCGTTGATTTGCGCTTGCAGCCAGTTGATTTGCGTTTGCTGAAATTTGATTGTCGCTTCCTGCTGGTCCATGCTGACTTTTTGAGCGTCCACTTCATCTCCTTCAGAAGAGGAAGGCACTGCATTAGCATAATAGTATCTCTGCAGAGATTTAAGCTGCTCTTGTTCTATACGAGATTGTTTATGTTGTGTTGGTGCAATTTGAGGATCACGCTTGTGGGGATCACGCTTGTGGGGATTTCGTTTGTCGTGCCCTGTTACTTCATTTACATTCGGTTCAGGCATGGGGAGGGGACGTTTAAGATTTCTTTCTCGAGACAGAGGATTAATCTGAGCTCCTTCACTTGTATTGCCTCCAGTTGAAGCTCTTCTTGTTTCAGCTCGTGATGCCGGCGCCGGAGCCGAACTCATTCTATCACCTATCATATTAATAAACCATCTTTGTTCGTGTCAGTCTGTTCATCAGGGCCTTGCCCTTCACTGCCTTCTAAAATTGCAAACATTTCTTTTGCAGCTGCGCTGGCTCACAAATGCCGCCTGATCGTTTCCTCGACGCCGGAGCTAGGCTTGTATTGGCTGGGCTTGTATTAAATGGCATATTAAAAATCCTTTTCGTTCGTTTTTATGCTTTCAATTTATTATGTGTTGGGTGGGGCTTGGGGGAGCTCATCTGTGCCAGAGTTTTTTGCTAGATGCCTACTCAATCTTAACGTTGCTTGATTAATTCGTTCCAGTTCCTCAGCTAAATGGGAGCCAGTGAGTTCTCTATCACGTATTTCTGTGTCTAGCCGGCCAGAAAGATCTGAGTTTTGTTTGTTTAATGAGGCTAATTCATCACGATATTCTTGGGCTAACCTGGCAGCCTCAGCTGCGGTAGCTGCGGCACCAGCATCGCTTTTTTTGAGGTCTCCTTCAAGTTTTTGAGTCATTTCACTCAATTGTTTAGATTTTTTCTGCTCATTCCCAAGTACAACTTCTAGTCCTATTTTTCGAAGTTGTAACTCATCTGAAATAGCTTTGACTTCTCTTGCATACTGTTCTTTAGCTAGCTTAGCAGCACGCTCTGCGACGTTTGCCTCAGCGGCTTCTCTTTTAAACCTTTCCTGAGCTAGCTCATCAGCACGCGCTGCGGCGTCTGCCTCAGCGGCGTTTTTATTGCACATTTCTTCACTTAACTTAGCTCTAAAAGCTGCGTTCATTGGACAGATTCTATCGGCCAGTATAAGAGACTTCTGACGAACACTATTAATCATGGCGGCATTAGCTGCGTCTTTTGCCTCAGCTGCTGTAGTTCTTGCCTCAGCAGTTTCTCTATTATGCTTTTCCTTGGCTAGCTGGTTAGCAAGAGCTGCGGCGCTTGCCTCGGCTGCTGTAGTTCTTGCCTCAGCAGTTTCTCTATTATGCTTTTCCTTGGCTAGCTGGTCAGCAAGAGCTGTGGCACCTGCCTCAGCTGCTGTAGTTCTTGCCTCAGCAGTTTCTCTATTATGCTTTTCCTTGGCTAGCTGGTCAGCAAGAGCTGCGTTTTGTTCCTCTAATAAGACTAATTCTTTACGATAATTCTCGGTTGACTTGGTGGTCTCAGCTGTGACAGCCGCGAAAGCTACCTCGCTTGCTAGAAGTGCTTCTGCGGCTTGTTCGCTTAATTTATTATATTTACTTTGAAGGGTCTCTAATTGGTGCGCTAATGCTTCTTGCTCTGCTGCCTTTTGTCTCGGAAGATCTTCTTCCTCTACCATTGCGGCTTCCATAGCGAAGGCTGGTTCGTTTTGTGTAGGCGGCTCTCCAGACGCAGAAGAAGAGTAAGCCTCCTCCAATCTTTGCCTACGCGTTGACCTTTCTTCTCCTGAGCTCTCATCCCTGGGTCTTTTTTCTCCTACCGAACCTATTTCAAACACCTGTTGCAAGCGATTTTTTTGCTCAGGAGAATACTGATCTGACTTAATTTTCTGAATTGCAATTTCTTTTGAAAGGATAAAAAAATTATAATCAAAACGATCTAATATTTTTCTTGTTTCATAGGGATAGACTGGCAATGTGTGTGACTGCCAACCCTTTGCAATATTATCAATATGAAGATTTGAAAACCTTTCTAGTTTATCTTCTAAACTTTTATCTTCGATTGATTGTTTTTTTTGCAGCTCAATAAGAAAGTTTGTCAGATGTGCTAAGATTGCAACTACCCCGGCATATTCTTTTTGCTCTTCATCAGTCAACCCATGAATATTTGGACTTAGACTTTCATATTTTTGCTCATATCTACGAATGAGTTCCTCGGTCAGTATCTGGTTATTTTTTGGAGTATTTGCGTCCGAACCCGGCACACTATTCGTCAAACAATAATAAACAGTGAAGAGACTTGTAAGGTATAAGGATGGTCTAATATTTTGTGTTTCTTGACTAATTAATAGGTTAGCTATACCTCTTCTCAAATCACATTCGGCTATATTGTTACATTTTTTTGTAATATTATTAACAATCTCCAAGCTTTCTTTGTTGTTTGCGAATAAAACAAATAACGTTTTTGCTTTTGTAGCGCTTTGCTTAATTCTCTCAATTACTTTTGACACATCTGTTATACCCGCCTCTCTTATTCGTTTTATGGCCTCTTTGACAAAAATAGGGTGTTCATTAAGAGCTTCGGGAACTTCAGGGTTTAAAAGACTATTTACAAGTTCAGAAAATTGATTGACAAGGTATTTAAAATCTGTCCCATTGAACTCTGTTCTTTCTTTAAACCATCTTATGGTTTCAGTATCATGTGTTTCGCTAGCCTGATGATTAACGTTGCCCTGCGCTCTCTTAGCGACTTTCTGACGTCTTGGGGTTTTGCCAGAAACTTTTGAAGAAACTTCAGAATTTTCTGATGCTGTGATAGGTCTCTTACGTCTAACACTGGGAGACATATTATAACTCCTTATTACCCCGTTTCAAGATCGAAGTGCAACGGATTTAGAATTTAGAAAAGAGTTGAATAGGGCAAGATGGAGAGATAACTTTTGTTTGAAAAAGATGAAAGGAAATCTCATGAGTGAAAAACACTATAGCCATCTTACCTATGAAG
>JBCCNR010000068.1:0-7880 GCA_039025725.1 Pseudomonadota bacterium
ATAATAAATAGGAATTAAAGAATGATTAGAAGTGGAACCAGTCAAATAGGGAGTGTAGAGCGAGGTCAGAGAGATAATTCAACAGGTAGAAGTCCAGTTACTTTGAGACCGCTCCCCGAAACAGACGCCAAAATATATACAGATATGTATGGAGATCAGAGCAATTTTGTTGCAAATACAAAAATTGCAATAGAGACTGTTAAAAGTTTTTTAGATAAAGTTGAGCATTCTTCAGCCTCACAGAGTTTATATGACGAACTTTTAAAGCTTTTAGGAAGAAAACGTCAGGAATTGGTTGAAGGTGAGAATATAGAAGGTTTTGGGGTATTGAGAGATTTAATGTCTACAGTAACATACACTTTATTAAGTTCAGGAAACTATGTTGACCGACTGAAGTATCTATTACAAAATGTTGATGAAAACGGATATATTTTCAAAGGACCATTTGAACCCCATGTTTCAGAAGTTGAAGTTTTAGATGACAAACAAAAGGTTTCATACTTTTCATGTGGAGATATATTTTTTGAAAGATTTCCATTTCAATGTATAACTTCAGCCGATGGATTAATATCAATTTACCTTCATGATGATAATGATTTGCGTATTAATCAAAACGATTTTAATAAGTTTATAACTCGTGATGAAAATAATAATAATCAATGTAAAATTAAAAAGGGCTTAGAAAATAACATTGATTTCTTAAAAAGCACCAGTGTAATAGTAAATTCGATTAAAGACCCTGATGACATTTCTACTGTACAAAAAAGCATTCATACAGAATTAAACAGCTATTTCACTTCTCTGAGAAATGAAAGCTATACTGATGCCTTTAATGCTGCGGCAAAGGTTGCCTTTCATTTCTTCCGTCTTGCACCTTATTGTGGTGGGTCTTCATGGGCTGGTGAGGTTTTACTCGCTGCTATGCTACGCGGCATTCCGGGCTATGAGAATATCAGTTTTATGCGTAGCGCTTTAGATTTTATGGCTTTTGGCAATCCTGAAGAGCCCTTCGTTAAAGAGTTAAGAGCAGAATGTGATAAGATGATCAAAGAAAGTGCAGAAGAAGCATTTAAAAAGCTGCCTAAACACCAACCTGTCACCTTCTCACCATAAAACTTACATAATAAAGACCTTTCAGCATATCGGGTGTCATTTTCAGGCCCGTATAGTCAAATCGTGCAATCATGTCATATTCGCAGGATATTTTTATCTCTTGTCCTGCTGCTGGTGGGGAAGCAAATGATAATATTTGATAATCTACAATATTATAATCACTTACGCTCTGCCCATCAACTGTCACTGAAAGAGTCGTTTAGATAGGAATAATATCATATAGCTTTAGATGACTTAAATATGCGGACATCATAAAATTCTTTGTGCTACCATCCCCCACCCCAAGCAACTGATCAGTGATGGAATTAAAAAACATATCTCTTAATCTGAATTGATATTTGCCGCCTTCTGTCTGATGATAAAATTCAGCAAGCTTTCTCGCGGAGACAGGGTCAAGCGGCAATTGCTCCGCAGTGATAACAGTCACAGGATGATACGTGTCATTCTCATATAAAATCTGTCCATTTTGCGTCACAAGAGGCTTTTGTAAATCATGATAATGATATGTCAGCATCTCTTCAATTTCAGCCGGAAATAAAATATCTTTAAAGACTGTTAGATCTGTCATGGTCAGGGTTACTCCTGCGTAAAGAGCTGTGAGATATCAACCGGATAACAAAGGCACTCAACCAGATTGCTGTTCGGTTTCTGCGTCACAGAGCCAATCATTAAATAATCCTGCGATAGCTTCACAAGGCGATTTTTGATAAATTCAATCTTATATAATTTTGAAACCAACACAGAAATCTTATAAATCTGTCTGACATTATCACTATGATGCTCCGGACGGCCTGCATCGCGAAAGCTGACGACGCCTCGGAAATCCGCAATTTTCTGCATGTAACGCCGATAGCGATTGCGCACTGGCTCCGTGCCCTCAACAATTTTTAAAAGCGTAATCAGATGCATAGCCGTATTTAAAAAATGCGCCATAAAGTCCTCCCTCAGATGGATTTAAATTGAAATTGAGAAATCAGATGATTTATCCGATCTGAAAAATGATAATGCGCCTCGCCTCCAAGGCGGTAGAGATAAAGGTCAGCCGCGCACATCATTAAAATATGTTTCAATCCTATGCTGACATCATCCGCGCTGGCGTAACCGGCTTTATATTCAACCGTAATTGGATAATCACAACATTCCGATAAATAAATACGCCCCTCGTGGACGTGATATGTATCCGGCAGTAAAAGCCTTTCATCCATCCAAACGGCAATAACCTCTTGTAAAGGATGCTGCACAAGCGGAATGTCAATCCGATCAAGCGTATCATATGTCAGCTGATAGTGCTTTTCCTGAATAATATGATGCGTCATATCTTCGAATAGAGATGTTGCAACGGAAATATAATACTCCAGCGTTTCTATATCTGCACCATCATCAAGATGCATAAATTGACGCAATGTCTCGGCGGTGCAAATCTGCCAGCTCGCTGATGATAATATCTTAAGCTGTTTCATGATGCTCCTCCTGATGATAAAGCCAGAGCCATATATTCAAGGAAATGTTCAAAGCTCTTTTGTGCTGTGTTTAAGCGCGCTTGTTTCTGCATAGGAAAAGTCACCAGCGAGACCTCCCGCAAGTCAATCGCCTGAATAATACGCGCGCCATCTTTGCGCTGATAAGCTTTCTTGGTGATAAAACCAATCGATAGACCATCAATAATATTATCTTGCAACAGAGCCGCCACCATCTGCCCATCAGGATGAGACTGGCTGATATGCCCCTTGACATACAGCCCGTCAGGACGATTTTCAATATCATGCCAACGCCCAATCGGACGCGCAGCATCATGCTGGTACAGCATTTTGATCTCTCCGGCTTGCACCGGGATATCATTCAAAATTGTGGGTAAAAGAATATCATGCCCGTCATCTTTATAATGATAACGACATGCATATCCCTCAATAGGATAAGTCATTTTTGTCCTGATTTATGAAAGTTGAAAGAAAGACGGAATAATACCAAAAGCTAAATGATTTTTTATTCAGTGCTTTTGACTTTCGCGCCCCCTGAGCGCCCCCTGAGCGGTCCCTGAGCCTGTCGAAGGGTGCGAAGGGACCGCTCAGTGAATGTTTTTTGCTATTTCACATAGTCCTATTCTAATCATTCCGCACAGTGCGCCCATGCTCATCTAATGTATAACCATGGGCAAATTTTAAATTGAGCGGCTTTCTGGCTTTGGCCTCGGCGGCGCGCACCGGATCATGCGGAACAGAGGTCGCAACAGAAGCTCTTGCATTGGCCTCAGTTGCGGAAACACCACGCCGGCGCTGAAGATACTGGCTGGCAATATCCTGACCCTTTTCGGTAAAACTTTTACCATCTGGCGTGACATAGCCTCTTTCGACATTGCGCTTTAATCTATTCTGATAAACAAGTGGCATAACATCTGTTACACCAAGCTCGTCAAGATTGCGCTTTAAAGTCAATAGAGACACATCATCCGCAAGTGAAGCCGCAAAAGGAACAATCCTTTTATAAGCTCCCGGCCCAACAAGAAGGTCTGGCTTATTGCCAAACACACCACTAAAGGCAAATTTCTCCTGCTCTTCTGCCGAAGATTCAATATCACCAAATATGTCACCAAATGGTGTATCACTCATAAAGAAACTACCCAAAGATCATAACAAGATCCTATAAAATATTTAACTTAAACATTTTATAAGCTTAATAGCGTTGAAATCCGTAACGTCTCCGCCCACGCGTTTGACCGCATAGAAAAAGACATTCGGCTTCGCCGTATATGGGTCTCGCAAAATTCGTACCGAATTCACGTCAAGAATAGTATAACCTCGCATAAAATTCCCAAACGCAATCGGTGTCTGGCCGGCGCCAATGTCAGGCATTTCTTCATTAATAACCACTTTATAGCCCATTAACATTGGATTTTGCGTGCTTCCCCCTTGATCTACCCATAAATAACGTCCATCAGCATCCTTTACTTTACGCAAAATAGCAGCCGTTTTTGAGTTCATAATCCAGGCCGCACCTGAACGATATTGCGTATCAAGCGCATAGATCGTATCCACCAGCACATCAAATGTGTTACTTGCCGGAAGGCCATCAGCATCGCCTGTCTTGATATAACCAATATTGCCCCAGCTCCAGCTCTCCTGATCAATATGCGTTTTTCTCAAGAAGCCAATAGGTTTATCTACACCATCTCCGTTTACGAACGCTCTATTTTCTGCATCAGAGAATTTCTCGCCTATACGCCTGGAAATCCATTCTTCTAAATTAAAGAGGTTATCATCAAGCAGACGCTGCGTGACTTTTGGCATCGCATATAAATCATGCGCTTTGATCGTTACCTTGCGAATAAGGCTGGTGCTGGTTTCAGATCTCGCCCCTGTTTCAGACGCCCATCCCGCCGAATAATGATCGGGATCAAGCAGAAACTCAACAGATCCCGCACGCGCCGTAACAATATTCGCAAGATTACGCATCGGAGATAATTCGTTTGTTTGCGCCTGAATAGTTGAGAATAACATTGGCGAAACAAGAAATCCTCCCTCTGCGCCCGAAGAGTCAATACTATAATCTTTTGTCTCAAGCTGCCTCAGGCCAGCATCCTGCCCCGTGCGCATATAATCCATAAAAGCGGCCTGATGCTGTTTTTCTTCAAAAGTTTGTCTCCCTTTGCCCTCAGAAATTCCGGGCAGGTCAGGCTTTTGAAAATCATGCAGCATCTTTTCAATGCGTTCCTCGCCTTGCTGCATCTTTTGCATGATGTTTGTATGAAATTGCGATAAGTTATTTGTAATCGCCTCAACACGCGGATCAATATTATGCGCCTTATGCTCTAATGTTTGATGTGCATGTTGCATGTCTGATGATGATATGTCTTGTTCTGACATAAATATCCTTTCTAAAAATTCTTGATAAAATGGAAATCATTCACAAGCTTTTCTGTCTTGTGATTGTTTCGGTGAAATAAAATTTGGAAAATAATAAAAGCGGAATATTAATCCGAAAAAGCTGCCAGTAGAGCAGTTATAATTTGTAAATAAACACAGTGAACATGCAAATAAAAACACAGATATTTTTATTTGTCAAATTCTTTATAAAATAAATTTTATTGACAATTCAACACCAGATGGTAAATTCATGGTATTGATGGATTTATCAGTGGTGATGATCGTGACGATGTTTCATGCCATGACGTACCGGAAATGAAACCATCTTTGACCCCGCCTGAGCAAAATCTAACATCAATGGAATATGCGCACCGCGCGGAATTGGCTCTTTAAGACCCATCACCATTATATGATCATGCCTTGGCTTTAACATAACTGTCTCACCAGCAGGAATGATAATTTTTTCAATTTTACGCATACGAACAATGCCGTTATTGTCAACTTCTGAACTGTGAATTTCAGCTTTTTCAGCAATATCTGTTGTCACACGAACAAGTGCATCATCAATAGTTCCGTTATTTTTAATCTGAATATAGGCAGATGTTGGCGTACCAGCCTTGGCAGCCGGGCGCATAAAAGCATGTGATAAAACCAGATCACCAATTTTAGCCTGATATGAAGAATGTGGCTTATGCTTGCTGCAATGCGCACCCTCTTTTGCCTGACAGCCTGCACATTCTGTTTTCTCACAACTGCCACAATGAGCAAAGGCCACCCCTGCCATTGCAATCATAAGACAGATAAATTGTAAAAAAGTTTTGAACATACTTCCCCCGATAACTTTAAAAACAAAGATTACCACCAACCTCATTTTTTCAAAAGGATATTTTATGAATTTTTTCAGTCGATTATTTTCGAACACCACAAATGAAACAAAGTCAGATTTTCTCCCGGACCATATTGCCCTTGGTTTTAATGGTGGGCAAGCTGTCTGGCAGGATCAGTCTTATCATACATTATGCCGCGAGGGATATCGCAAAAACCCAGTGATCTATAGCTGTGTGCGCATGACGGCAGATGGCGCGGCGCGTATTCCTTTAAAAATTTTAGTCTCAGGAAAAGGCAATGTAACTCACCCTGCCATGATGTTACTGAACCAGCCCAACACTACCCAAAGTGGCTTTGCGTTTCGTACGAAATTATTCGGCTATTTGCAGCTCTCAGGGAATAGTTATGTTGAGTGCTCCACCGCTGGGAATACACATAATATGCATCTTTTGCGTCCAGATCGCGTGAAAATCATGACCAACCAAATGGGCTATCCTGCATATTATCAATATCGCCCACATATGGAGGGAAAACCGCAAAATATTGATCTTTCTCGGATTGCGCATTTGAAATATTTCGCACCTGATGATGATTATTACGGTCAATCCCCCATGGTTGCTGCCATGCGCGCAAATGAGATTCACAATCGTGCCGCTGACTTTCAAAAATCTTTATTGGATAATTCTGCGCGCCCTTCAGGATGTCTGGTCTATCAAGGTGTTCCGGGGGCTCCGAATTTGACAAAAGATCAGTTTGCACGCCTTAAATCAGAGCTCGAAAATCACTATACCGGCGCTGGCGGAGCCGGCCGTCCAATGGTCCTTGAAGGAGGGCTTGAGTGGCGCACAATGAGCCTCTCTCCCGCAGATATGGAATTCTCAAATATTAGACATAATACCGCCCGTGATATTGCACTCGCTTTCGGAGTCCCGCCCATGATGTTAGGCATTCCGGGCGATAATACTTACTCCAACTATCAAGAGGCCGTACGAGTCTTTACTCGAAACACGCTTATCCCACTTTCAGAAATGTTTTGTGAAGTCATGTCGCGTAAATTCTCGGAGAAATTTCAGGATGATATCCAGATCAAACCAGATATTGATGAACTGCCAGCCTTCCTGCCCGAAAGAGAGGCAAACAGGCAATTTATCGCAAATGCCAATTTCCTCTCCGATACGCAGAAATATGATATGTTATTTTCGTGAGGGTGATTTTGACAAATATTCTTTCTTCCCAGAGGATGTGAGCAAAAGAGTTAACATTTATAAATGCTCTTGTACCGCCGTAACCTCATCTACTGAAGTGACCTCGGCTATTGGCGGGAACATTCGACTTAAGAAGACGTCTATAGGCTCAGTATATTTGTTCGGCTTTTTTGAGAAGTTTTTATAGATATATCCTGCTATAATATCTCCTTTTGTCTTGGAAATTTCTATTGTTTCCCCACGATATACTCTTTCTCGTGTTATTGTCTCATCTAAGTTTCCTAATCTGTCGTAATATTCTGAAATACCTAGATAATCTTTTATAAAGTTAGTAGCTGCTTCCTCTACATTTGGATCAGTATCAGCGTTTTTAGCCAATTTTTTTGCGGCTCTCACCATGCCTTTTTCACGGCAGCCAGAAGCTCCCACGCAATCATAACTTAAAGCGCAAGCAAGCACAAATTTATCCATATCAGAAAGCTTGCCGTCAAACTGTGTGTCTCTTTGAAATCGAAAGTCTTTAGGATACGGAGACCCTTGCTCTCCTATTTTTTTCACTACTTTATTAAGAGGACCGCTCATAAGTCCAGAAATACGATTTTTCACAGCATGTTTTATTGCTTTCGCAACAAGACTATTGACTTTTGTTTCTCTACCAAGGCGGTTACGAGCACTCTTCATAAGCGAGAAACAATTTTTAACAATACCCTCTAAAAATCCTTTAACACATCCCAACGCACACCCTGTAGGAGCAGCAACGGAACCAAATAGAATTGCAGACGTATAGTCTGGTTCTCCAGGTCCAGAACAATTTACAAGTGAAACACACTTCTGACTTCCTTCTACACCTTCCTCATAAGCACGTCGGACAGGC
>JBCCNR010000069.1:0-7870 GCA_039025725.1 Pseudomonadota bacterium
ACATCTAAGCCAGTGATGATTTTGGCAAAATTTGTACCTATTTCTAAAGGGACTGTTTTATGTGTTATCATCACGAGGTAAGATGTCTGATATTATTCTTAACAGGCGTCTATCTTATACCAAAAGCCCAAAATAATTTTTGATTAAGTGCTTTTGGTAGAGCGCCCGACTGGGCGTCGCGCATCGTTGCGCGCCCCTCGGAGCCCCAAGGAAGTGTTGGCGTAAGCCAACTGGCGTGAGAGAAATCACTTTAAGGTGCTTGATATATAATAATTATGATAGGTACAATATTGAAAGATTAATTAAGGCGCTTGGTATTAATGTGTTTTTTAGTGTTTAGCAGTTTTTTGCATTGTTTTTTTTGTTAAATTGTTTACATGAATATTAAAATATTGTATAATTTGTTATAAATATAACAAATTGCAAAATTATAAATGAAAATTTCACCCTCACCTATTTCACCAAAAACAGTGGGACAGCCTATAGGGAAGCCTCCCAACTTGCGCGTAGTATCATTGTCTTTGTCTCAAAAAACTGATGATGAAGATGCTAAATCAATCTGCTCTGTACGTTCTGATTATAAGACAATAAATAGAAAGAGAAGAAAAAATCCAAAGCCCTTTCATAGCAAGAAACCAATTGGCAAAGGCACAAATGGCGATAGAGCTGTTTATAAATTATGGGGAGGCAGACGTGTTATCAAACGTTTTATCAGGGCAACAACTCGTAAAAAAGATGAAAGTAAAAAGAATGCTATACAGCGTGAAATTCGCATAGAACTCATAGCTCATGCATGGGCAAAAAGAGCTTTAGGGCCAGATAGAGTTCCAAAATATATTAGGAAGGGAGATAACTTTATTGTTTATGAGCGCGGTGGAGAAAGCGTATCTAGTTTATTAAAAAACCATCTGAGAGACGTTTGTAAGTCGCGTAGAGAGGAATTAATTCTTCGTCTTATTAGGGAATATTTAGAAATAGTAATAATGTTAAATGAAAAAGGTCTTTGTCATAATGACCTTCATTTGGGAAATGTTTTATTGGCAGATAAAGATTTAACTGTCATTGATTATGAACTGATGCAGAAGATACGTAATGGGGAATTTGTCAAGTATAGTTCTTGTGACAATGAGACGCTTCGGAATAATCATCCAGCGAATATCGTACTCACTATGATAAAAGAAGCAATATTGGATTTGCCAACAGACGTAAAACGCAAGGAAAAAAATGCAATATGTAAGATAGAAACCGTTATGGAAGAAATCTTTGAACGCGAAAAAGCATTAGGCCCTCTTAAGCATGAAGAAGTGGTCTTTCCTGAAGGACATCATAAAAAAACATATGACGCAATAAAGCAATTGCTGAATGATAGGACCATTTGGCAAGATGCTATGTCAGATGACGAACTTAGAAACCTTTCAAAGGAAATCAGATGTCGTAATATGCTTTCTGGGCTCGAGGAGAAGCTTAAATCCTTAACCAAGAAATTTGCTAAGAAACTAAGATCTTTAACTGAGTATGGTGACACAGAGAATAGTTACAAACAGCTATATGATCGTCATTATAATAATCTAAGGTTAAATATGCGAGAAAGTAAGAAAGCTCAAAATCTTTCTGAAAAAGAAGCTTCTCTTAAAAAACTTACTGATGAATATTACAGTTTGAGAAAATGTTATGATAAGCTAAAAAAACATTACAAACTTTTAATGCGTGATTTAAAGAAAATAGAAAAAGAGCCGCTAGCTTTAAGCCACCAACCACTGCTTAAGCTAGCTTCTTCTGACCAAACGTTCGTCTCACTTTCCTCTTTAACAGAGCCTACGCAGCCTACCATAGATGATTATGATGATGACTTTAATTGGGAATAAATCTCAACGGACTCTGGTAAATCCCCCGCCACTTAAACCATCACCATGCCGCCATTGACATGTAATGTTTGTCCGGTCATGTAAGCTGCTGCATCAGATGCAAGATAGGCAACTGCGCTGGCGATTTCGGTGCCTTTTCCTAATCTTGCTTGTGGGATAGTTGATAAAATAGCTGATTTTTGATCCTCAGTAAGTATATCTGTCATTGGACTTTCTATAAAACCCGGAGCCACACAATTCACTGTAATGCCGCGCGTTGCAATTTCTTGTGCCATAGATTTTGACATGCCGATCATGCCAGCTTTCGCTGCACAATAATTTGCCTGACCAGGATTGCCTGTCACGCCAACAACAGACGTAATATTGATAATACGGCCAAAACGGCGCTTCATCATGCCTTTAATCGCCGTCTTAGAGAGTGAAAATGCTGCGCGCAGATTGATTTTTAAAACATCGTCAAAATCTTCTATCTTCATACGCAATAATAAATTATCTTTGGTGATACCGGCATTATTGACAAGAATATCTATCGCACTGCCACCGTTATTTTGTGCTGTTTCTTCTGCGTTTTTGATCAAATCTGCAATAGCCTCATCATTAGCAAGGGATGCTGCAATGACGCTGCTTCTTTCGCCTAATTCTGTCTGTAAGGCTTTAAGGCGCTCTTCTCTGGTGCCATGCAAGATAACATATGCGCCTTGTTGATGAAGAGCCTTGGCAATCTCGGCACCAATGCCTCCCGATGCGCCTGTGACCAACGCTGTTTTTCCTTCAAGACTGAACATATATCCTCCTGATATTGACTTTAACTATTTTGATTTTGCTGAAAAAGCGTAGAAATTTTTGAAAGCTGACTGTCCTGCGCATCCACAAGCTCTATCGGATAATCGCCTGTGAAACATGCATCGCAAAATTGTGGCGCAGCATCATTGCGCTTCTCTTCATACATGGCGCGATATAGCCCATCAACTGAAATAAAAGCAAGGCTGTCAGCGCCAATAAATTTCGCCATTTCATCTATTTTCATGTTGGCGGCCAGTAATTTGTTGCGCTCAGGTGTATCAACACCGTAAAAACAGGGCCAGGCCGTAGGAGGACTCGCAATGCGCATGTGAATTTCTAAAGCCCCGGCCTCGCGCATCATTTCCACAATTTTCCGCGATGTCGTGCCGCGCACAATCGAGTCATCAACCAGTACAATCCGTTTTCCCTGCACAATACGTTTATTTGCACTATGTTTCAATTTTACACCAAGGTCTCGGATTTGCTGTGTTGGCTCGATGAAAGTTCGACCAACATAATGATTGCGAATAATCCCAAGCTCAAACGGGATAAAAGATGCTTGCGCAAACCCCATCGCCGCAGGATTTCCAGAATCCGGAACCGGTACAATCAGATCTGCATCAGCTGGCGCCTCTTTTGCCAGCTCCGAGCCAATATTTTTACGTGCCTCATAGATGCTAAGCCCCTCAAGTGTCGAATCCGGACGCGCAAAATACACATATTCAAAAATACAAAAACGCTTTTGCGCATCCTCAAAAGGGCGCTCTGATTTGATACCATCTTTCGTGATAGAGACAGCCTCACCAGCATCAATATCGCGAATAAATTCTGCATTTATAATATCTAAAGCACATGTCTCTGAGGCCAGAACATAAGATTGCCCTCCATCTTTCTGCATAAGCCGCCCAAGCACCAGCGGCCGCACGCCATAGGGGTCTCTTACGCCAATCAAGCCTTCCTCTGAAAGAGCCAGAAAAGAAAAAGCTCCCTTGACCTGTCTTAAAGCATTAATGACGCGTTGATAATTTGACAGAGAACTTTTGCTCTGTGCAATCAAATGTAAGATGGATTCTGTATCTGTTGTGGATTGGAAAATAGCTCCGTCAGAAATGAGCTGTTTGCGCAAAGATGCTGCATTGGTCAAATTCCCATTATGAGAAACCGCAATCCCTCCAGAGGCCAAATCTGCAAAAAGTGGCTGAATATTCCGATTGATCGTCTCACCAGACGTCGAGTAACGCACATGTCCAACAGCAGCATGGCCTTTTAGCCGCTCAATGACATCTTGCCGGGTGAATTTATCACCAACGAGACCCATCCGTCGCTCTGAGACAAAATGGCGTCCATCACACGTCACGATGCCAGCAGCCTCTTGCCCGCGATGCTGAAGAGCATGCAAGCCAAGTGCCGTGAGTTTCCCAGCATCCTCATGGGCATAAATCCCAAAGACACCACATTCTTCATGAAGGCTATCGTCAAAAATAACATCATCATCAGACATGAATAAGGCCTAAAGAAAATCTAACAAGAATATCAGTATGAATGTCATTATGGACGTGTGAGCTCCTCTTCGTCATCCTGCTTTTGCTGTGTCGTGATTTGATTGGCTTTATCAAGCGCATCAAGAATAATATCAACACTTTTCGGATCAGCAGGTTTTATTACATCTGCGCTTATACCATCAGATCGCATTTTTGTCGATCTCTCATTCTTTTGACGGTTTTGCTCTAAAAGCTTTTGCACAGGATCAGATTTTTCTTCAGCTTTTGAGGGCGTGCGCGGAGTCTTTTCGGCGCCTTGAAGGTGCGCATCAAAGTGATTTTTTAAATCTTTCGCGATTTCATCAGGAAAAACAAATTTGGTCAGATGCACCAGAAATTTTGCAGTTTGATCAAGAACCGGGAGGCTCCGTGATGCTTTCAGCTGTTCTGGATAATTGGGACGGCTAACAAAGTAACTGTAAAGAATATAGACGGCGCCGACGATAAAAAGCCCTCGGAAAATGCCGAAGAGAAATCCTACCGTGCGATCAACACCGCTAATGGCTGATTTATCCACCCATTCTGACATATGCTGTGTGATGATGGATAAAATAATCCAGCATAATATAAAGACCACAAAGCCACCAATCGCCGCGCCGACCATCTTTTCAGTGAGACTGTCGAACATATCAGATATAGGCGTAACATCGACAATATCCATAACAATCGGCGCGATCATCACTGAAACATTGACAGCGATAATAGCAGATATTGTAATGCTGGCGATCCAGAGCAACTCCCGTGTGAGGCCTTGCGCCATGGCAAGTATAGCGGATAAGACAATTAATATGAGTATTGTCCCGTCAATAACCGTTAAAGGTGCCTCCATTTATGATCTCCTTAATTTTGATGATGATATGTTTTACTACAACATAGGGGCATGTCAAAATTAAATTCTTCTTCTTTTTTACTGATATTTATCTGTTACGTAAAAATTATGTGTGCTAAAAGCTGTCCAACGAGGTTATATATTTATTGTGGGTAAAAATATGAAAGACACTGAGCAATCAACAGAAATGACGCAGGAATTTGTCCCTGATTATACACGTCAGATTGCCGAAGAGACAAAAGAATTTCACAATCGTGTGCAAAATCTTATCCCAGATGTTGAGGTTATGTTTTTTGCGCCTTATGTGGCAGAAATTAATCGCCTGAAAAAAGAGAAAAACGCAGTCATTCTTGCGCATAATTATATGACACCTGAAATCTTCCATGGCGTTGCGGATATTGTGGGCGACTCATTTAAGCTTGCGGATGAAGCACGTAAAGCAGATGCTGATATTATCGTGCAATGTGGTGTGCATTTCATGGCTGAGACGGCTAAAATTCTCAATCCAGATAAAAAAGTTTTATTGCCGGATTTGCATGCAGGATGCTCGCTTGCTTCTTCTATTACCGGGGAAGATGTCCGGCTATTAAAAGAGAAATATCCGGGCGTGCCGGTGGTGACTTATGTGAATACCTCAGCAGATGTAAAGGCGGAAACGGATATTTGCTGTACATCGTCAAATGCTGCGGATATCGTAAGCTCTTTTGACTGTGAGCGTGTCATTATGATACCTGACAAATATCTGGCGCAAAATGTTGCACAGCAAACAGGGAAAAAAATTATCACCTGGGCTGGGAGGTGCATGGTCCATGAGCAATTTACTGCGGATGAAATCAGAGAATATCGTGAGAAACATCCGGAGACAATTATTCTAGCACATCCTGAATGTCCGCCAGATGTTTTGAAAGCAGCGGATTTTAGTGGCTCGACGGCTTTTTTGAACAATTATGTGAAAGATAAAAAACCATCTTCTGTGATGTTGATCACTGAATGTTCTATGGCGGATAATATTACTGTTGCCAATCCTGATGTCGAGTTCGTAAAGCCATGTAAGATGTGTCCGCATATGAAGCGTATTACGCTTCCAAAAATTTTGGAAGCTTTACAAAATGAAGCGCCTGAGATTACGATTGACCCTGAGATTATGGATCGGGCAAGAGGGGCAGTGCAGCGTATGGTTGATTTCAAAAAATAAAATAAATGTCAAAAAAGATTGCAGTTTATCCCGGGACATTTGATCCCATTACGATTGGTCATTTGGATGTTATCCTGCGTGCCCGCAAAATATGTGATGAGCTTATCATCGCATCGGCAACGCATCATAGTAAAATGCCTTTTTTTACCCCAGATCAACGTGTTGCGCTTATCAACGCAGCCCTCGGGGAGGAAGATAAGACAGGCTTATGTCCTGCTTATGCGGTCTCGTTTGATGGGTTACTGGTTGATTTTGCCAAACAAAAAAATGCAAAAATCATTATCCGTGGCCTGAGAACCGTCAGTGACTTTGATTATGAATTTCAGATGGTTGGCGTAAATAGGCATCTTGATCCGCAAATTGATACGATATTTTTGCCGGCAGATATGACAACGCAATTTATATCTTCTTCTCTCGCGAAGCAGCTTTTTAAGCATGGCGGAGATTTGTCAAAATTTGTGCCGGAAAATGTCGTGGAGCTTATGAAGATATTTGCTGCGGAAAATGCTTAGGCTTTTCTTTTGATGCAAAAATGCATCAAATAGAATGATTTTTGAGGCTATTCGATTTTAAAATTGACAATTTCATAGTTTAACTCCCGTGTCGGAGGTGATTATGAAAATTTGTTTGGTATGTAGGGCAATACGAAAAGCAGCGCATGTTCTATTAAAAAAATTTTTGACAGCGATCGATATTACCTTTGAATGGTTAAGGAGGATCGAAGCGCATATTATATATCTAATTGTACGCTTAGAGATTATAAGAAAATTGCTTAGGCTGACGTTTTGTATACTTAGGTTCGTCCCTGAGTTTACAGAGATTGACTTTATACTAGCCTATCCACAGCCGCGAAGCAACGAATTATATGAAAAAAACGACGAGAAAGAAAATAATGGATCAGAACAAGATGTCGTAACGTTTTTCGCATAATTTTACTTAAACGAAATTAAATTAAAGCTACCGCTATGAGGCAGTTTTTTTATTTCTCTGTCCAAAACTATAATAGGAGATTTTTTATGTTGATGTGTCGCATTATTTTGGTAATAGAACCTGTAAAAACTATTTTTTGCAAAAATGGAGGTTCTTATGTCAAATAGCATTCAAAACCTTGGAAAGGCAATAAAGTTGTTGCGTTGTTCACATTTAACTGATGTTAAATCACTTGCTTCTGCTATTGGTGTATCTGTTGGTCACATCAATGCAGTAGAAGCAAATCGTAGATTGCCTTCACACGATTTTATACATAAAGTAACCAAATATCTTGGTATAGAGCCAGCAGAAGTATATAAAATAGCTTCACAATTATCGATCAATCCCGATCTAAAGATTGACAGGGTTAAATCTTTTCTTGTGAATACACTAGTGAATACCTTTTCTAACATCGAAATGTTTTGTAATGAAGATGAAGCCATATATACGGCTGTTAAGCACAATAAAATTGGGCCAGGTAGTGCGACTGAGACTTAAAAGCCTCGAAGCTTCTTATTTATATGACTTAAGTAGATGGCTTCATTTTTTTTGAGACATCTAAGTAAGTAATGATGATATGGAATTATGGAAGATTTGAGAAGATTGCACAGCGTGCATAAGGGTAATAGAAGCGGAGAGGCTAGCGATAGAGCGTGTCGTTGACTTTGATCTTCGTATAAAACGAGCG
>JBCCNR010000070.1:0-7829 GCA_039025725.1 Pseudomonadota bacterium
CCCCGTTTCAAGATCGAAGTGCAACGGATTTAGAATTTAGAAAAGAGTTGAATAGGGCAAGATGGAGAGATAACTTTTGTTTGAAAAAGATGAAAGGAAATCTCATGAGTGAAAAACACTATAGCCATCTTACCTATGAAGAAAGATGCCATATTTCAGTTTGTTTGGAAAGGGGAATGTCAGTTCGAAGCATTTCGCTTGCGCTGGATCGCGACCGAAGCACGATATATCGTGAGATAAAGCGCGGTCAGAAGCTTAAGGTGTCTCGATCACATTACAATGCACGTTTTTCTAACGCATTGTATAAGAAGAAGCGAAGTGAAGCTGCGAAGCCAAGAATATATCATGGTATTTTGAAGGAGTATGTTACCAAGAAGCTTGCGGAAGACTGGAGCCCTGAGCAGATTTCGGGTCGTATTAAGATTGACCATGAGGGTCTTTCTATTTCGCATGAGACAATTTACCAGCATATTTGGCGCGACAAGAAAGAGGGAGGGCGTTTATACAAACATTTGCGTCGTCGTGGGCGAAAATATAAGAAGCGCGGCGCAAAACATAGTGATCATGGTATCTTAGGGCGTATTTCTATAGATGAAAGGCCAGAAATTGTAGAAGAGAAATCCAGGGTTGGTGATTGGGAGGGTGATCTTGTTATAGGCAGCCATCAAAGCGGAGCACTTGTGACGATGGTTGACCGTGCATCAAAATTTACAAAAATTGCTTTTGTTGAGAGCAAGAAATCTGATCACGTCCGAGATGTGATTATTCAGATGATGCGTCCTCTGCAAGACCGCGTACTGACAATGACTTATGATAATGGTCGGGAATTTGCACATCACCAAAGCATATCGGGAACCCTCAAAGCAGAAAGCTTTTTTGCAAAACCATACCATTCATGGGAAAGGGGCCTCAATGAACACACCAATGGTCTTATAAGGCAGTATCTTCCCAAAGGAACATCATTCGAAAACCTATCAAAAGAAAAAATTCTCTTTATCGAAAATCAGCTTAACAATCGACCCAGAAAAGTGTTAGGCTTACGTACTCCTAACGAAGTTTTCTTCCAAAACTTCCCTACTCACGCCTCTGTCGCACTTCAATCCTGAATGGGCCGACTTTCTATGCGTGGGTTACCAGGAGCTTTAGCTTCTTCTTTGGAGAGAGGGAGAAAAATATTAGACAGCTTTAGACGAGCAAAATCAGCACCGGACTTAGCAAAGCTTTCTTCGTCAACAGACCTTCCCAAAACGAAAGCATTTCTTGGTAGGAGAAGTGAACTTAGAGATGTGGTAAAAGGTCTCTATGATAGATATGCCAGAGATGCTAAAGCTTTAGAGACTTTAGGTTATAAATCAGATCATTTAATTCCAGAAAATGATGATTTTGAAAATCTTATTTTAGGGCTTCACTCAGAAAATGATATAAAAAATTTAAATTCTCAGATATCACAATATGGAGCAGCAGTTGATAAACTTTTAGAGTCAGACGTTTCTAATGAGAATATTCAGCTTTTCAACGAACGGCTAAAAATGACTTTAGAAGACCTTCATTCAAGTAAGGCTAATAGCAGCTCAAAAAAACTATCTGATTTGATCTTTGAGTATTATAAATTACAGAGCTCTGTGGTTAAAGAATGTGTTAATCTCGCAGAAAAACTATATGGTGTTGTAAACGCAAGATTGATCGCACCAGAAGGTAAAGAGGCACAAGAAAAGGCTAAAACTCGGTCAAGAGAAGCCAAAAAAGAACTGTGCAATGGCATATATGAATATGGCCTCGGGGCAGCCAAAAAATCTTTTGATAAAGATCAGCAAAAGCTTGGAGAATTTAGGCAAAGTCTTATAGGGAAAAGTGTCGAAAGGCTCGGTGGTTTAAAGGAGGAGGTAGAGAGCAGTAATGGGCATAAGTATCTTGGTAATAATCACTTTGAAGAAATGGCTCTAACAACATATCCACATTATGAGAAGCTTGCACTAATTGATGATCAACGATCTGCACTTATTGCTGCTCAAAAGACGCTGTCTCGGTTTTTTAAGTCGGTAATTAAAAAAAGTCCTTAGGGTCAGCCCTCATTAAATTGATGTATTCTGTTTGAATAAAAATGCTATAAGATCAAGTTTTGCGAGGGAAGGACATGCTATAGCATATTCGAGCGAGTAAAACGCAGGTATTATAGCATTTTTATTCAAACCCTTTATGGCGTACGTTTTGTATTCTATGAATGTCCACACGCCCTTGGGCATCGAAAATTTATATGTCTAAACGATAAAATGACTTGCGATTAGGGCGAGACTAGTCGCTGCGTCCTTTTACCGCTTATTCATTATAAATTTTCATGATGCAGAATTCATGAATTTAATGAGGGCTGACCCTAAACATCTCCCTTACAATAGCTATCAAATCTTTTAGGCTGTTATTAAATCCCTTTGCATAATTTTCTAAAAAGGCATATGAAGAGGTAGAATTCCTAATCCAACCTTGAAAATTTATGTCGCAGCAACGCTCTTTTTTCCTGCCCATTACTTTTATGTATACAGCAATCTTTGCTGTTGTTGGGCCGATTATTATGTTTTTTCCCCTCTTTTTAGAAGCACGCAATTTGTCGGTTGTGGAAATTGGCTATGCTATTTCCGCGATGGGCGTTGGGAAATTGCTCAGTGTTTTTATTATTGCGATGTATATAGATAAAAGTCGTGCGCCACATATGTATCTGGTTTGGGCGGCGCTTATTGGTGGCCTTGTTATGGCCAGCGTGCATATTTTTGACCTGCGCGGCGCAGAGCTTATTCTGGTGACTTTTCTATTTTCATGTGCATGGTCAATGGCAGTTCCGCTCTCAGAGGGCTTTTCAATGCGCGCTTGTCGATTACAGAAAAATCTCAATTACGGGCATATGCGGCTTTTTGGCTCTGTAAGCTTTCTTGTTATGGGAACAGCTGTTGGTTTTCTGATTGATAAAAATGGGATATCTGCTTTTTTACCGATGGTTCTCATGTTTTTAGGGTTTGCAGTGGCTTCTGCTATGTTTTTACCCAATTTCTATCATCATGAAAAGGCTGCGAATATTATTGATGATAGTGAAGTTAAGGCGCAAAATCTCTTTAAGATGGTGGCTTCAAATGTGCCTTTGATGGTGTTGATCATTGGGGTTGCAATCATGCATTCCAGCCATGCGGTTGTTTTTCAATATGGCCCCATTTTCTGGAGCAAATCAGCTTATGATAAAACCATGATTTCAGCTTTCATCAGTATGGGCGTTATTGCTGAAGTGATTTTATTTTGGTTTGCTGCGCGATTAAATCAGCTTTTCTCTGCGAAGGGCTTGCTGTTAATGGCTGGTGTTGCTTCTGCCATCAGATGGTTTGCTATGGCTTTTGATCCTGCAACAGAATTTATATTTTTCTTCCAATCTTTACATGCCTTCACATTTGGAGCTTTGCATCTTGGAGTTATTCGCTACATTAATGACACGCTTCAAGGGCATTATCACAGTGCGGCTCAGCTTATATATGCTGGAACGATGTGGGGATTGGTGATGATACCTGTCTCTGCGGCTGCGGGGTATTTATATAATGATTTTGGAACAGATTCTTATTTTATTATGTCGCTTATTGCTGTGTTTGGGCTGGCTATTGCTATGATTCCTTTTATGTCCAGAAGATCAGTGCAGGCTGTTTAAAATGGATATTTTGCGTATTGTCGGCGGAGCCCCCTTATCCGGGCAGGTCACCATAAGTGGTGCGAAAAATGCTGCGCTGCCGCTTTTATGTGTTCCGCTCCTGACGGATAAGCCTGTAACATTTTCAAATTTGCCATGTTTAAAAGATGTGACGACCATGACTCGGATTTTATCTGAGCTTGGATGTGATATTTCCTTTGAGACAATAGGCTATGAGCATCATCCTTTTGGTCAGACAATGACAGTGCAATGTAGAGGGCATAAACAGACAGAAGCACATTATGATCTCATCAGACAAATGCGGGCAGGGATGTTGGTTTTGGGACCACTTTTAGCGCGTTATGGGCAGGCAAAGGTCTCACTTCCGGGAGGGTGTGCGATTGGTACAAGACCTGTTGATATTCACCTTGAGGTCATGCGAGAGCTTGGGGCACATATAGATATTGAAAATGGTTATATTGTGGCATCTGCGCCAGATGGTCTGAAGGGGGCAGATATTCAAATGCGTTTTCCCTCTGTTGGAGCCACGGAAAATCTTATGAATGCTGCGGTTTTGGCGCGCGGTACGACAGTTATTCGCAATGCTGCCTGTGAGCCTGAAATTGTAGATCTTGCGCAGTGTCTTATAGCAGGCGGAGCAAAAATATCCGGTCATGGGACCTCAACCATCACCATAGAGGGGGTAGAGGAACTTGGTGCAATCTCGCATGCCGTCATGTATGATCGTATCGAGGCCGGAACTTATATGGTTGCCGCGGCTATGACGTGTGGGGATTTGGTTGTCAAAGGGGCTGTCGCTAATGATAATCGTGCTTTGATTGAGCGCATGCGTTATGCGGGCGTAGAAATTGATGAGATTGATGAAGCAACTCTTCGGGTTGCTATGGGTGATGCTATCTTCAAACATGCGAATATAGATACGCAGCCTTATCCGGGGTTTCCAACTGATTTACAGGCTCAATTTATGGCGATGATGTGTCTTGGCGATGGCGTTTCTGTTGTCAATGAGAATATTTTTGAAAATCGTTTTATGCATGTTCCTGAATTATGTCGTATGGGTGCAAATATTTCAATTAAAGGGCATATGGCCTGCATTGAGGGTATTCAGCATTTTAACGGTGCACATGTTATGGCAACAGATTTAAGGGCATCCAGCAGTTTGGTTCTTGCAGCATTGGCTGCAAGGGGAGAGACGCAAATACATCGTTTATATCATTTAGATCGTGGTTATGAATGTATTGAAGAAAAATTGCGCTCTTGTGGGGCTGTGGCAGAACGTATAAAAGAAAATTAGAATCATAAACTAAGGACTGCTTTGTGACTTATCTTTCGCTTGTGCATGTCACCAAAAGCTATGATGATCAGCGCGTCATAGATGATATTTCTCTGGATATTGAAGAGGGCGAGTTTGTCGTTCTGGTTGGAAAGTCGGGATGTGGAAAATCGACTTTATTGCGCTCCATTGCTGGTCTTGAGCATATTGATCAAGGAACAATATATTTATCAGATCAGCAGATTGAGAAACGTTCGGCTTCTGAGCGAAATATGGCTATGGTGTTTCAGAGCTATGCGCTTTATCCGCATATGACGGTTTATGAGAATATGGCTTTTTCATTAGAGCTAAAAAAAATGACTGAGATACAGATTGAAACGAAAGTGATTGAGGCTGCGGAAAGTCTGAAGATGACCGAGTTTCTTCAGCGAAAGCCGAAAGATCTCTCAGGGGGGCAGCGTCAGCGCGTTGCGATTGGTCGGGCATTGGTGCGTGATCCGGATATTTTTCTTTTCGATGAGCCTTTATCTAATCTTGATACAAAATTACGCGCCCATATGCGCAGTGAGCTAAAAATGCTGCATAAAAGATTGGGCAAGACGATGATTTATGTGACCCATGATCAGATTGAGGCTATGACACTTGCGGATAAGATTGCGGTTCTCGATGAGGGAAAGATTCAGCAATTTGGTACTCCGGAAGAGATTTATAATCATCCTGCGAATAAATTTGTGGCATCTTTTATTGGGGCGCCAACGATGAATTTCTTAGAAGCGGATGTTGAAACATATAAAATGACAGGGCAGGGCTTTAAACATCACTATGAAGCTGCCTTTGATCAAAGCGGTCGCAAAACTATTGGTATCAGACCGCATCATTTTGATGTGACATCTGAGGGAATGGCACTGCATGTCACCCTTGCGGAATTTCTTGGGAATGAGACAGTTTTGACGGGTTATATTGCTGATACGGAACAGAAAATCTCGGTGAATATTCCGGGCAATCATTCTGCTAAATTGAATGATGTGATTTATGTGAAGCCTAAGCAGGAATATCTGCATTTTTTTGAGACATCTTGTTAGTGTGTTATCATCGCATTTCATATGCTGAATTTGAGGATTATGCGTTTAAGCTTGCTGCGCATTCTATGGGGATTTGGTTTGATAGCGCTATGCAGCACGCTGAATATGGGCGCTATAGTTTTGTGACATGCGACCCGATAAAAAGATATTATTCTGATATGCAATCAGATCATAAAATCTTCATGCAGATTGAAGAGGATTTGAAGATTTTTCCCAAAGACAAGCCACCTATTCCGTTTGGAGGTGGTTTTGCTGGCTATTTTAGTTATGATTTTGGACTAACATTGCTTGATATTGACGCTTCAGGGGAGGAGCTCATTAAGACGCCTTTTTTTTGCGGTGGATTATATGATGTGGTTTTATATGCCGATCATATCGAAAAAATTGCTGGCTTTTATGCGACAGACATTCATCCTGAATATTCTGCGAAAGAGCGCATTATGCAATTTATGGCTTTAGAAACTGAGCCGGAAGATCAGCCATGTTATATTGACATGCAGCCTGTCTCTAAATCTGAGAGCTATAAAGACAATATTGCAAAAACCCGTGAACATATTGCCAAAGGAGATATTTTTCAGGCTAATATCGCGAGATATTACCGCGCAAAGCGTCCGGATGGTTTTGATCCTTTGAGTTTCTATAAAAGCTTACGACACTATAATCCTGCACCTTTTGGGTGCTTTATGAATTTTCCATCATTTGCGATCATGTCTTCTTCTCCGGAGCGATTTTTGAAATCTGACGGTGACATCATTGAGACACGTCCGATTAAGGGGACATTATCTGATAAAATGCCGGCTGATATTTTATATAATAGTGAAAAAGATCGCGCTGAGAATATTATGATTGTTGATATGTTGCGCAATGATCTTGCAAAATCATCTGTGACAGGTTCGGTTAAAGTGCCTCAATTATGCGAGATTGAAAGTTATCGCGGATTGCATCATTTGGTATCAGTTGTCACCGCTGAAAAGCCGTATGATACGCATATCACATATGTCTTGAAACATGCTCTGCCCGGAGGGTCTGTGACAGGGACACCTAAAAAACATGCTTGCGAGATTATATCACAGCTTGAACAGGTGAAGCGCGGTGCATATTGTGGCACAGCAGGTTATATTGGATATGATGGTCGCACAGATATGAATATTTTAATCCGCACTGTGACATGCGATGCGCAGCATATTGCTTTTGGAACAGGTTGCGGTATTACATATGAATCCGACCCCGAGGCTGAATTGCAAGAGGCAGCGCTTAAGGCTCAAAACATATTTAAATCCATATATCCTATATGATCATTATATTAGATCACTATGACTCCTTTGTTTTTAACATCATAGATCATATTAAAAAATGTGGTTTACAGGCCAGGCATGCTTTTTATGATAAAATCTCGATTGATGATATAAAAGTCCTTAATCCATCCCATATGATTTTATCGCCCGGGCCGAAACATCCGAGTGATGCACCGCAGACTCATCACATTCTTGACTTTTTTAAAGATAAAATCCCTATTTTGGGCATATGTCTGGGGCATCAGATTATTGCGCAAACATGCGGCGCAGAGATCATTCAGACATATCCTCAGCATGGGATTGCGGATAAAATTTTTCATGATGGTAAAGGTCTGTTTTCTGGTTTAGAAGATGGTTTTTTAGCTGCGCGTTATCATTCTTTATCCGTTTCCAGAGATGATTTTCCAGATGATCTTATTATTCAGGCCGAGAACAGAGATCATATCATTATGGCCATTAAACATAAAATATACCCTATATTTGGTATTCAATTTCATCCA
>JBCCNR010000071.1:0-7801 GCA_039025725.1 Pseudomonadota bacterium
AAGAAAATCCTGAGTGATGCTGCCGAAAAACGCTTGCGCGTTCTGGCCTCTCTGGATAGCCTTGGCGGTGGTTTTACGCTCGCCAGCCATGATATGGATATTCGTGGCGCTGGTAATCTTCTTGGATCAGAACAATCTGGTCATATTAAAGAAGTTGGCTTTGAGCTTTATCAGCAAATGCTGGAAGAGGCTTTGGCCAACCTTAAATCTGGTGATGAGGCCGTTGATCTTGGTCAGGGTAATAAATCTCCGCAAATAAATATAGGTGTTTCTGCGATTATTCCGGAAAATTACGTCACGGATTTATCGGTTCGGATGGGATTATATCGCCGGCTTGCGGATATTGAAAATAGTGCTGATATTGAGAATTTCGCTGCTGAGCTTATTGATCGCTTTGGTAAGCTTCCCTCTGAGGTCAATAATTTATTGAATATTATTATTTTGAAAAATGCGTGTCGCAAAGCGCATATTGCAAAATTTGATGCTGGAGAAAAAGGGATGTTGATCACATTTTATAATGATCATTTTCCACAGCCAGAAAAATTATTACTTTGGATTCAAGAGAAAAAAGGCAAAGCAAAAATGCGCCCTGATCATCGTTTGGCCTTGTCACAAAAAATGCTGACAACAGCAGAGAAATTTAAAATATCTCTCAAGGTCATCACTCAGATTGGCAAGCTAACAGAAATTGACGAAGCAGCTATATGAAGACAGCAGCACGATTACAGGGGGCCATAGAAATTCTGCAATCTATTTTATATGATGATATTCCACCTGAAAAAGCAGTCGCTAGCTGGGGGAGGGCACATAAATTTGCAGGTTCATCCGATAGGCGCGCAATAAATGATACGCTTTATGACGTGCTGCGGAATTTGGGGCTTTTAAAATATTACATGCAGGGTATAAGCCCACGGCTTTTGGTGGTGGGATGGATGGTCTTTATTAAAGGCCAAAAAGTTAAAGATGTTCACGCGCTTTTTTCTGGTGATAAATATTGTCCTCAGCCTTTATCTAAGACAGAAAAGCAACATATTTTACATCCGCGCCCTAAGCCATCATCCAAGCATTTTGAAGCAATATGTAATATAAGCGCCGAATTAGAGCCATTTTTTTGCTTTAGAGATGAAAGCGATCGAGAAAGCCTCATGCGCTCATTGCAAAATCGTGCGCCATTAGATTTGCGCGTTAATCTGAGCAAAATAAGTCGGAATGACGCTTTAGAGCAGCTGAAAAATGATTTTCCTAAAAGCGATTTTCGTTTAACGTCATACTCCTCTTTAGGCATAAGATGTTATGATCATATATCCCTGAAAGAATACGTGCTTTACAAGGATGGGCGCATAGATATTCAGGATGAGAGCTCGCAGATTGCATGTGAAATTGCGGCAACTCTTACTCCCGAGCGTATGTTGGATTTTTGTGCCGGTGGGGGCGGCAAAAGCCTGACTGTTGGCATATTGCGCCAAGATTTAACAGATATTATCGCGACAGATATTTCTGAGAAACGTCTTAAAAATATCAAAGAGAGAGCAGATCGTGCTGCGCTGAAAATACGTCATATTGCAAAACATCGTCTCACTCCAGATAATGGTAAGTTTGATCTTGTTTGGATCGATGCGCCATGCAGCGGATCTGGCACATGGCGACGCAATATTTATGAACGCTTTGCAACAAAACCGGATGATGTAAAATCATATGCGCAAAAACAATATGATATTCTATGTGAAGCAAGCGCATTTAACACACAAAAAGGCTATGTGATATATTCAACATGTTCTTTATTTGATCTGGAAAATGACAATGTGATTAAAAAATTCCTCAATAAGCATGATGGTTATAAATCTTACAGTTCTGATAATTGGCTGAAAGAGATTAACTTACCAGAAGAGTGCGCCGTAAAAACGGAATATGGATTACAATTTAGACCCGATATGACAGGCACAGACGGGTTTTATATATCGATTTTGCAACGGTAAAATCTATCTCATATCAAAAGCACTAAATGTCTGAATAATTTCTGATCAAGTGCTTTTGGTAGAGCGCCCGACTGGGCGCCGCGCATCGTTGCGCGCCCCCTCGGAGCTGTTGGCGTAAGCCAACTGGCGTGAGAGAGAAAATCACTTTAAATTGCTTGATATATAATTATGATAGATACAATAGAAAATGAATTAAGTCGCTTGGTATTGCGCAGCTTTTCCAGCAGCCTTTTCTAAAATTGGTTTCAGATAACGTGCTGTATGGCTGTCCTCAGCTTTTTTCACAACATCCTCAGGCGCGCCGATTGCAACAATTTGTCCGCCGGCATCTCCGCCCTCTGGACCAAAATCTACAATCCAGTCCGCTGTCTTAATAACCTCTAAATTATGCTCAATCACGACAACAGTGTTTCCTTGCTCAACGAGCTCCTGTAAAACGCTTAAAAGCTTTCTGACATCTTCAAAATGTAAACCAGTCGTTGGCTCATCGAGAATATATAATGTGCGTCCTGTCGCCTTCCGGGAGAGTTCTTTCGCTAATTTGATACGCTGAGCCTCACCCCCCGAAAGTGTTGTCGCCTGCTGTCCGACCTTCACATATCCAAGACCAACGCGGCACAAAGTTTCAAATTTCTCTTTGATCAAAGGCACATGATCAAAAAACTCCAGCGCATCCTCAATGGTCATATTCAGAACATCTGAAATAGATTTATCTTTATAAGTTACTTCCAAAGTTTCGCGATTATAACGCTTACCACGGCAAAGCTCGCACTCCACATACACATCCGGCAGAAAATGCATTTCAATCTTAATCACGCCATCACCCTGACATGCCTCACAGCGACCGCCCTTCACATTGAATGAAAAACGCCCGGCCTTATAGCCTCTTGCTTTGGCTTCAGGCAGTTCACAAAACCAGTCTCGAATATGGGTGAAGGCCCCCGTATATGTTGCCGGATTTGAGCGCGGTGTCCTTCCAATCGGAGATTGATCAATCTGAATGACCTTATCAAAATAATCAAGACCCTCTATGCGGTCATGCGGTGCAGGGTTCGAACGCGCCCCATTTAATTTTTTCGCCGCTGCTTTGTAAAGTGTTTCAATCGTAAATGTTGATTTCCCCCCACCTGAAACGCCAGTAATACAGGTAAATGTTCCAATCGGAATTTTTGCATCAACACCGCGCAAATTATTTGCTCTTGCATTGTGCACTTTGACCCATTTGCGCTTTAAAACTTGCCGTCTTTCTTTAGGAATTTCAACCTCAAGGGCACCACTTAAATATTTCCCGGTGATTGAAGCTTCATTATCCATAATATCCTGCGGACTACCGCTTGCGATAATATGTCCACCATGCACACCCGCACCCGGCCCAATATCAATCACGAAATCCGCAGTCATAATCGCTTCTTCATCATGCTCAACGACAATCACAGTATTGCCCAGATCGCGCAAATTCTTTAACGTCTCTAAGAGTTTCGTATTGTCACGCTGATGCAAACCAATTGAAGGCTCATCTAAAACATATAAAACACCCGTCAGACCGCTCCCGATCTGCGAAGCAAGCCGAATACGCTGACTTTCACCACCCGATAAAGTCCCGGATGAACGCGAAATGGACAGATATTCTAGCCCCACATCCATCAAAAAACTTAATCTATCACTGATTTCTTTAATGATCTTCGCCGCAATCTGATTCTGCTTATCCGACAATTTCGACGGTAGCTCACGATACCATTTCGAAGCATCGCGAATAGACATCGCACTCACCTGACCAATATTATGATCAGCAATCTTAATAGCTAATGTCTCCTCCCGTAAGCGATATCCCCCACAAGCATCACAAGGCGCCTCGGCTTTATATTCCTCTAACTCTTGCTTGACCCAGTCACTATCACTTTCACGCCAGCGACGCTCCATGTTAGGGATAACGCCCTCAAAACTCTTTTTGACGTTATAGCGCCGTGCACCATCATCATATGAAAATTGAATCTCTTCTTTTCCAGACCCAGTTAGAATTGTTTTCTTAACCTCCTCCGGGAGCTCGGCCCATGGTATGTCAGAAGAGGATTTAAAATGCTTTACAATAGAATCCAATGTTTGAAAATAAAGCGGAGACGATGATTTTGTCCATGGATGCACAGCCCCACCGCGCAAAGATAATTTTTCATTTGGAACAACAAGCTGTGGATCAAAAGATGTTTGTGTCCCAAGACCATCACAAACAGGACAAGCCCCTTGCGGTGCGTTAAAAGAAAAAATGCGAGGCTCAATCTCGGCGATAGTAAAGCCAGACACCGGACAAGCAAATTTCTCTGAGAAAATAACCTGCTTCGCTGAGCCATCCTCATTTTTAACATCCGCAAATTCAATCGCTGCGATACCGTCTGTTAGCCTTAAAGCCGTTTCAAAACTTTCTGCTAAGCGTTGTTTATTATCATTGCTCACGCTGATGCGGTCAACAACAACATCAATATTATGTTTCAGCTTCTTATCAAGCGCAGGCATTTCAGAAATATCATAAAAGACATCATTGACTTTTAAGCGTTGAAAACCCTTTTTTTGATAGTCAGCAATCTCTTTTTTATATTCGCCCTTGCGACCGCGCACGACCGGCGCTAATAAATAAAGCTTTGTCCCCTCTTTTTCATCAAGAACACGGTCAACCATCTGCGAAACTGTCTGTGAAGAAATCGGTAAGCCTGTCGCTGGAGAATAAGGAACACCAACGCGCGCCCATAAAAGACGCATATAGTCATAAATCTCTGTAACCGTTCCAACCGTAGAGCGCGGATTTTTGGATGTGGTTTTTTGCTCAATCGAGATCGCCGGAGATAAACCATCAATATGATCAACATCAGGCTTCTGCATCTGGTCAAGAAATTGTCTGGCATAAGCTGAGAGGCTCTCAACATAGCGTCTTTGCCCCTCGGCGTAGATTGTATCAAAAGCCAGAGAGGATTTCCCAGAACCGGACAGACCCGTAAAAACAATAAGAGTGTCGCGCGGCAATTCAATCGTGACATTTTTCAGATTATGCTCACGCGCGCCTTGTACGGAAATTGTTTTTTGCATTGCCGCTCTATTCCTCCAAAGTCATATCTCAAGGCTTTTATGCTGATTAAAGTACAAAAAAACTGAATAATATATGTTTATATAGGATTTCTTGCGGAAATCAATCGCAAAGACATAACTTTATAATCATGATCTTAAAGATATCAAAAATCACTTGTAATTCCTTTTTTCTCCCAATCATCGAAGCGCGTTGGTTCAGGCCCATCAACACCATCAAATTCAGGTGCCATAATTTTGGGAGTAGCATTTTGCCGTCTTAATTCTGCTTCTGCCAGAGCGCGCTCGGCGGCTTCATTTACTCTTTTTTGTCTGTCTTTGTCAGAGGTTTCAGCCATATTTACACCCTTCCCATGATCTTGAAATAATAAGGTATCGTTATTATATATACGTATATCTGAGGAATTTAAAGTTATGAGTACGACAAAAACTTACATTTTATTAGCTGCCATGACAGCACTCTTTGCTTTTATTGGATTTGCGCTTGGCGGAGCAGGGGGGGATGGTCATCGCACTGATGTTTGCCTGTGGGACAAATCTTTTTGCATATTGGAATTCTGATAAGATTGTACTGAAAATGTATGGGGCACGTCCGATAACGGCGGCGCAAGATACATATTTTTATGATTGCATTAGACAGCTTGTACGCAATGCAAATATGCCAATGCCAAAACTTTATGTGATTCAGTCAGATCAGCCAAATGCGTTTGCCACAGGGCGTAATCCGGAAAATGCTGCCGTTGCAGTGACAACGGGACTAAGGCACATCCTCACCCATGAGGAGCTGATGGGCGTTGTGGCACATGAATTGGCACATATCAAAAACCGTGATACATTAATTATGACAGTTACGGCCACGCTTGCGGGTGCTATTGGTATGATTGCGAATATTGCAATGTTTTTACCATTTTTCAGCAGTCATAATGACGAAGAGGGCAGAGGCAATCCGATTGCAATGATTGCGCTTGCTATTTTGGCTCCGATGGCTGCCGCTATTGTGCAGATGGCTATTTCCAGAACACGAGAATATGATGCCGATAAAACCGGAGCCGAAATTTGCGGTCATCCTATGTGGCTGGCGCGTGCTCTCTCTAAAATCGAGCAATATGTTCAAGGCAGCAGACGCCCTAATCATCAGGCAGAGCGCAATCCTGCGACGGCACATATGTTTATTATCAATCCTTTACTTGGGAAAGGGGCTGATAATTTATTTTCAACCCATCCTGCAACGCATAATCGCATTGAAGTACTAAAAAAGATGAAAAGACCATCTGAAGCGCATTATGATAACTTTCCTGATTTAAAAAATATCGAAAAAACAGGACGCGATGGCTCTAATCCATGGCATTAGGATATAAGAGCTTGCGATCTGGTTTTAAGCCTTACACATACTTAATTCTTGCCATTGAAGCGTTTATCAACGGTTCTGATTTTGATAAATCTTTTGGACATGTAAGACACCCTGATATAACGCCAAAAGAACGAGTGAGGCTAGAGTTTCTTCTGACGCAATCTGTGCGATATTATAATCTACATAACCATATTATTCAAAAGTACCTCACAAAAAAACCACAGAAAAAATTTCAATCTTATATTCAAGCCGTTTTGATGGCTGGATGCACAGAAGTTTTATGTTCTGCAAGTGAAGATAACATTATTTTATCAAAATATACTGATATTGTAAAATATCATCCTAAAGCCAAGCATCTTTCAGGACTTATTCGTGCTATTTTAGGACAAATTGCAAAAGATAAAAACAGCCTTAAATCTTTATATCAGGACTTCGCGCTTATTTTTGACAAAGCATTTTATGCCTCTGTTAAGGCAGATTATCCAGATGATGCAGATCATATTTTTAAATATTTGCTACAAAAGCCGTCTATTGGCCTTTCAGTGTTGCAAAAAGATTTTAAATATCCCGAGACTATCAGTCCCAATCACGATAAACATTTTAATTTAGATGAAACAGTTTCTTTATTGGACTATCAGCCTTTTACATCCGGTCAGGTGACAGTGCAATCTTTTGCATCGGCTTTGCCTGTTTTGGGGCTGGGTGATATAAAAGGTAAAGTTTTTTATGATCTTTGCGCTGCGCCGGGCGGAAAATCCCTGCAAGCCGCTGCTGCCGGAGCCAATGTAACCTCAGTGGATATATCCTCAAAACGTATGCAGAAACTTGAAGAAAATCTTTTACGTACAGGGCTTGATGCACAGTTAAAAACAGTCTCTGTGTTGGATTTTATGCCTGAAAATCCTGCTGACATTATATTGCTTGATGCGCCATGCTCAGCAACAGGAACATTACGGAAAAATCCTGATCTTGTCTCCAGAGCCTCTTTAAAAGATATAGCCGGATTATGTGATTTACAAAAGAAGCTATTAAATCATGCGGCAGGGCTGGTCAAAAAAGACGGTATTTTAGTTTACGCAACATGCTCGCTATCGAAGCAAGAGGGAGAGGAGCAAATAAAAGCTTTTCTTGAAAAACATAAAAACTTTAAGGCTTTCTTACCAGAGATGTATAAGTCCTATGACTTTATATATAAAGACAATATGATTCGCATTTTGCCTTCACATAGAGCGCAAACAGGTGGAATGGACGGCTTTTTTATATGCTATATGGAGTGTAGTTATACCAAAAGCTAATAGGCGCTTGGTATTAGAAGCTGTCCAACAGGGTTAATAAAAGCCCTTTTTGGTGATTTTTGCCTACAAACTTCACTAAAAAATATGTCCGTAGCACCACTATGCAC
>JBCCNR010000072.1:0-7712 GCA_039025725.1 Pseudomonadota bacterium
AAAAAAACTAACATTCGCCCTTCGACAAGCTCAGGGTCCGCTCAGGGACCGTTTTTTGCTATTTTGAGTATGCCCTAATAAAAGAGATTGCTTCGCTTGCAACTGACTTGCGTGGCGATGCTTACTCTTCATTTTCTTATCCATAGTTCGGGTTACTTAGCAAGCGCATTTTTAACGCGCAGCATATATCCCTCAAGAATGATTTGGGCGGCATGTGCATCAATTACTCTATCGCGAGCAGATGGTTTTATCCCCAATGCTATCATCCTGTCTGTAGCAGCAGAAGAAGATAACCTCTCATCTTGAAAACAATAAGGCAAATGCGTATCGCGCGCAATATTGCGTGCAACTGTCTTGGTGGCCTGTACGCGTGCGCCTTCTGTACCATTCATATTCAGCGGCAATCCAAAAACAAGACCTCTGACCTCCCATTCAGATATAAGGGATTTCAGCATAATAATATCGTCTTTATATTTACGACGCAGCAATGTCTTTAAAGGTGTGGCAACAGATGTTGAAAGAGAAGCCAAGGCAAGCCCTATCGTTTTTGTGCCAACATCAAGACCCATAAAGCGATCCTGCTGCGAGAGCACATCTGTCAGGTCAGCTAATGGCGTAATTGAGGCCTCAGCCTTCATAATGATCAAGCACAAATTGATTTAAAAGACGCACCCCAAAGCCTGTGGCTCCTTTTGGATTTGTCGGACGCTCTTCATAGGTCCATGCTGTTCCAGCAATATCCAGATGCGCCCATGGCAGGTCATTTTCAACAAAATGCTTTAAAAATTCAGCAGCCGTTATAGAGCCCGCCCCCGCTGATTGTGAGATATTCGCAATATCTGCAACACGAGACTTTAATTTGTCCGAATATGCAGGCCCCATCGGGAATGGCCAGACTTTATCGCCTGAGAGCTGGGCGGCAGCCTCAATCTTATCCGCAAAATCTTTGTTATTGGAGAATAAGCCAGCATATTCATGGCCAAGCGCAGAAATAATAGCACCTGTTAATGTTGCAAGATCAATCATTGCATGGGGTTTATAAGTTTTTTGTACATAAGTCATGATATCTGCAAGTACAAGGCGCCCTTCTGCATCTGTATTGAGGACTTCTACGGTCTTGCCAGACAAGGTTTCAACGACATCGCCCGGACGCTGAGCATTTCCATCTGGCATATTCTCCACAAGGCCGATTATGCCCACAACATTGGCATGGGCCCTACGCGTCGCCAGCGTTACCATCGTCCCCACGACCGCAGCCGATCCGCCCATATCAAAGATCATATCCCACATGCCCTTACCAGGTTTCAGAGAGAGACCACCACTGTCAAATGTCACACCCTTTCCAACAAGCGCTAAAGTTTCTGCATTTTTATTTTTATTATTTTTCCATTCTAAAATGACTGCCTTACTTTCGCGAACGCTACCCTGCCCGACCCCAAGCAAGCTATGCATGCCTTCTTTCAGCATTTTTTTCTCATCAAGGACGGTGACTTTAAGTCCAAGTTTTTTTAGTTCCAGACATCTCTCAGCGTAAGTCTCTGGGTAAAGAATATTTGAGGGCTCAGAGACCAGATCACGTGCCATAAAAACACCATCAGTGATCGCACATATATTCTGAAATTCCGCATCGAGATCTTTTGATTGCTCATCATAAATAACAATATTTTGCAATTTTACTGTCTCATCGTCTTTCTGGGTCGTACGATAATGATCAAAGTGATAACACCGCAAGGCCACACCAAGCAGAAATGCAGATCGGTTCAAAATATCAAAATCGACAGCTTCGGTAAGAAAGAAAAGATGAGCATCTTTTTCTGAATGATAAATCTTTGCGGCAATCTTACCACCAGCTTTTTCAAGCCCTTTATTATCAGTCTTGTCTCCGGTTGCCACAATGATCAGCTTATCAGCAACAAGACCATCCAATGCATGAAAAACCATCATATGGCCTGCATCATTTTTAAACTTGGCAACTTTAAGTGCTTTTCGCAAATATTTCGCAGTCTCTTCAGAGAAATTGGCAACAATCTCAGAGTCATACTGATCTGTTATAACACAGATAACAGTCCCTTTGATTTTTTCGATTTTGGTTGTGGCTCTTTTTTGCTGAATCGTGAACATTTTTCCCTCGCAATGCTATACTGCATTTTATATAGAGGATTCGAAAATTGTAAATTCATATCGTGATAAGCTCTTAAAATTCATCCTCATTCAGTGCCATAATCGCAGCTTTCCCAGAGGCAATGCGCCGTGCGAGCATCGCAATTTCTGGAACATAATGCGCCATGAAATATGTCGCACTTTTTAATTTTGTCTGACAGAAAGATTTATCATCCCCATCAATCCCATTCAGAGCAGCCTTAGCCATCTTATTCCATTCATAAGCAAGCGCAGTTATTCCAAACATATGCATGACATAGGTTGATGTTGCTCCGGCTTGTTCAGGGTCTTTCATGGCATTTTGCATCAACCACATACAGGCTTTTTGCAACTCTTCTTTACATTCGGATAGACCGAAAACATATGTCTCCATATCGGTTATATCTTTATGATGCTTTATAAATGTATCCAGCTCTTGAATATAGCTCATGACTGCACGGCCACCATTTTTGCCGAGCTTACGCCCCACCAGATCAAGGCCCTGAATACCGTTGGCGCCCTCATAGATCATTGCAATCCGCGAATCGCGCACAAACTGATCCATACCCCATTCTTTAATATATCCATGCCCCCCATAGACCTGCTGAGCCATAACAGTTAAATCAAAAGCTTTATCCGTTAAATAGCCCTTCACAACCGGTGTCATGAGAGAGACATAATCATCCATTTTTTCTTTAACCTTTTCGTCAGGGTGATGATGTGAAAGATCAAATTTTAGGCTTATATCTGCAATAAAAGCACGAGCAGCCTCGTTAAAAACCTTAAGGTGCATAAGATTTCGGCGAATATCCGGATGCACAATAATAGGATCTGCTTTTGCCTCAGGATATTTTGCACCACTCAAAGCGCGCCCCTGCACACGATCTTTGGCATATTCTAAAGCATTTTGATAGGCAATCTCAGACTGAGAAAGCCCCTGAAGCCCTACACCGATGCGTGCTTCATTCATCATAATAAACATCGCTTTTAAGCCTGCATGTTCAGGCCCAACCAGCCACCCTTTGGCGCCGTCAAAATTCATCACACATGTTGCATTGCCGTGAATACCCATTTTCTCTTCGAGCTTGGCACATTCCAAACGATTTGCAGCGCCTAAACTGCCATCATCATTGACTTCATATTTCGGCACGACAAATAATGATATGCCCTTTACGCCCTCGGGCGCTCCAGAAATCCGTGCCAGCACAAGATGAATGATATTTTCGGCCAGATCATGGTCTCCGGCAGAGATAAAGATTTTCTGCCCTGTAATCTTATAGCTGCCATCAGCTTCAACCTCAGCTTTTGTGGTCAACAACCCCAGATCAGTCCCACAGTGAGGCTCTGTCAGATTCATTGTCCCTGTCCATTCACCAGAGACAAGTTTAGGTAAATATGTTTTTTTCTGCACCTCAGAGCCATAAGCGTAAAGCGCAGAATAAGCCCCATGCGTCAAGCCCGGATACATAGCAAAAGACATATTCGCTGAGCTCAACATCTCAGAGACCATTCCGCCCAGCACAACAGGCAATCCCTGCCCGTCATATTCCGGATCACAGGTCAAAGACGTCCATCCGCCCTGAATAAATTCTTTATAAGCCTCTTTGAACCCCTCTGGAGTGATAACTTTTTTATCTTTTAAAACGCAACCTTTTTCATCGCCAATAGCATTCAGAGGATGCAAGAGCTCAGATGAGAGTTTCCCGGCCTCAGTCAAAATCGGTGTAATCAGATCATCAGTTGCCTCTTTTAAAGAGGGAATATCACTATATTGCTCGATTTTCAGAACATCACGAAGCAAAAATAACATCTCTTTGAGAGGCGGCGTATAGGATGGCATGCAAAAACCCTTAATTTATGTGAGGACCTATCATAATATATCATTTTGGTTAGAAAATGATTGATGAAAATTCCATAACAATTCTACATGCCTTGCGCGGTAGCCACGCCAATTTTTTTGAAAATAATATTGAAAAAAGAAAGTTTGGAGGACCTCGACTGATTTGAAGGTGGTGGTAACGCAAGGCCCTCCGAAAAATCGGGACATTTTTTGCTTGTTACACTTTTAAATTGTCCCTAACGAATTTAATCGTTCGTACTTTGTATGACGTTATCTGCATGGTGTCAATAATTTTTTGAAAATTATTTCCCAAATTTCTCTTCAATGGATTGCCGCATATGTACGCGCATAAGGGCATTTTTCGAAGAGGAGCGCACGACAAGATTTTTCATCTCTGCATGAGAGATAAGCTCAGTCTTACGTTTGGACTGATCGATATGAAATCCTAATTTCTGTGAAATATCTATCAAAGCATGGGCGATAAAATCAAGTTCATTTGCAGGTGCAGCACAGTTAAAGCGCATATATCCTGCTCCGCCGGCGCTTTTCCCGTCTTTTAAAAGAATATTACGCGATTTTGCTTCTGATATAATGTCTTTTACAAGCTTCTGAGCCTGATGTGGATTATCACCAACCAACGGAGAAAAATCTGACCATAGATAAAAGCCGCCATCAGGTATCTGGCATCTGATCGTTTTTTGGTTATATGAAATCGATTTCAGCGCCTCTACAAGAAAGCTCATCTTATTATAATAAACCTTATTCATATTTTTATAATAGGCAGGGTCCATTTGCTCATCTTGGGGCAAATCCTTGCTTAAAATCGCTTCGATCGCTAAATAAGTATCAGCGGGAATTTGACCAAAGACAGGATCAAATATCGCTGTAAAATGTTTTATATTATTCTTATCTGAAATGAGCCATCCACCGCGCAACCCTGGATAACCAATATTCTTGCTTAAAGAACTGACTTCGAAGATTCTTTTCTGCATTTTTTCTGTTGCGATTTTGAATAAAGATAAGACTTTCTTACGTGGACGCCCATCAATGGAGGGCGTGACTTTTTCATAAACTGTATCATGCAGCACATGTAAATTGGGATGATTGCCCATAAGCTTTAACAAATGATACATAAAATCTTTAGAATAAATATGACCATCAGGATTATTTGGATTGACCAGCAATAAAAGCAAAGGGCTATTTCTATGTGAATCATTGCATAATTTCTGAAGCTTTGCGATAATATCTCTTTCATCTTTTGCCTTTTCCGGCTTAATAAATTCTGTTTCTATCCCTAAAAGGTCATTGGCCTCTTTATAGAGGGAATAATGTGGAGAAATCAAAATCGATCTGGCACCTATATATCGCCCTTCAAGCGCAGATAGCTCCTTCATATAAAGAAAAACCGGCGTAGCCGCCATTGTTGCCCCGGCAGAAACCATTATATGATCGGGTGTAAGGCTACCATTTTGATAAAGTGCATTATGTGCATCAGAAATGGCCTTACGGCATGAAAAAGGTGCAATATTATCTGCAACATAGTCAATTTCTCGCCGAAGCAGCAATTCTGGCGGCATATTTTCCGGATGCACATTCAGTGGCACTGATTGTGGATCAGGCGAGCCGAGGCGATTATCGATCTTAAGCTTTGGAATTTGCAATATTAGAAGCTCTTTACGGTTAACATATAATCATAAATTACCATAAAATGCTTAAAGCAGCGTAAGTTATCTCTAAAAGACTTCCCTATGCCATTTATAATCGCTTTGTGGAGAAGCATTAAATGTCACATCAATAATATATCCAGCAACTTTTTGCTCATTAAAATGCTTGCGGTAATAGTTCGCACCCTCTGTCGCGATCTTAACCCTAGCATCATCATTGTCCTTAAAATATAAAATTTTCTCAGTCAGATCATGAATGTCATCAAAATAAACTGCATGCTTATCCGGCGTAAAAAGTTCATCAAGCTTATGACCATTTTTAATATATGTCAGTAATCCACATCCAAAATAATGACTGATACGGTCTGAAGAATATAAATACAAAGCATCATGATCTTCAGTTGGCCTTTCATTCAGCCTTTGAACACTGATATTTAGCCCTCCCTTACAGTTTGAAATGGCCTCATAGTAATTTCTGCCCATCAGCACAGGCTTATTATCATAGCCATAATAATCAATGGCAATATCGGGGTGCGTATCTAAATTGCGTGCAATCGAAAAACGAGGGTCTCCGTCATATGAATGGCGATAACCGCGCATAGCCCAAAAAACATCATATTTCTGATCTGAGCGCTGCTCTGCGCGGATATAATCAATAGAGCTATCACAGGGGTTGGGAATGTAAGTAACTTTAATATTTTTACTCTTCTTAAAGGCCTTACGAATTGCAGGCCCTGCTGTCGTACAAAAAACAGCATCAAGCGCCGGAAGTTTTGAATGAATAGTCCCAATAATATGAGGGCTTAAAATAATATCTATACAATATGCAGCAATTTTGACATCTGGTAAAAAAGACCTGACCTCTTGTAAGGCATCATATTTAATATAGTCAGCTTGACCCAACATAATGAAATCAGGTTTAAAATTTCTACAAATCTCTATAAATTTGTTATTAACGCGTCTTTTGGCAGTAATTTTTCCCCATAACCCTAATTCTCTGGCGGTATCGCGATCAGAGAAAAAATAAACATGGTGATTGTTTCTGATAAAACCATTGCGCATACGCGCCTCAAAACAATGAGCGCGCTCGCCAAGATGTTTAAAATTGCCATTTGATACAAATAATATGCGCATATAAATTATTTATATATTTCTTTGAGATTCTCAGATAGTTAAAAGATATGTAATATATCTTTTTTAGAAAATGCTGACAAGTTATCACTATCATACGCTCACGGATGGGCCCCATCTGCTTATAACAGGCGCTGTGCATGGAAATGAACCATGTGGGACAGAGGCCATAATGCGCCTTATATCTCAAATTGAAAATAAAGCGATAAATCTCCAGAGAGGGACGTTAACACTTATACCAATTTGTAATCCTGAGGCTTATAAGCAAAATAAGCGCTTTATCGATCGCAATTTGAACCGGTCTCTTTATCCTAAAGCGGAATATATTCATTATGAGGATAGAATTGACCCGATCTTATGTGATTATCTCACCAAAGCCGATATTTTACTGGATTTACATTCTTATGCATCCCAAGGCGGAGCTTTTGGCTTTATGGGGCATTATTCAGCTGAAGAAATAGAATATTGTTTGTCTCTCGGTATTGAGAATTTTGTTTATGGCTGGTCTGATGCATTTCAAAATAGCGATGCTGACCCGAGAGAGGCAATGGGAATGACAGAATATGCACGCTCCAAAGGTGCAATAGCTGTCACTATAGAGTGCGGGCAGCATCTTAATAAAGATGCTCCGGATATAGCTTATGATACAATTCTACATGCATTATCCTATTGCAAAATGATTGAAAATCCAATTCCTCTTCCCAAAATCTTGCATAAGTTTGTACAAATGCGAGATGTGTTTTCCAAAGAAAAAGCTGGATCATTTGCTCAGCCATGGAAGCATTGTGATATGTTTCAAAAGGGAGATATACTCGCAGAATATGATGATAAGACAAAAATAATTGCGCCATATGATGGTGTCATTGTGCTACCAAAATTATCGGCCAATATAGGCAAAGAGTGGTTTTATATCGGTCAAATGACGGAGTGTCCTGATT
>JBCCNR010000073.1:0-7659 GCA_039025725.1 Pseudomonadota bacterium
ATATATTTCAATTTAAAGGAGGATAAAATGGTAAACAATCTATTTAGATCAAGAAGAAGAAATGACCCAAGGGATAGCTTAAGGCTAAATACTGGTCAACCTAGATTATTTCGCGAGGATATAAGAGATTTAAATGATGCTAAAAATGGTGACTTTGCTGGTATTCAACCTTTAGGTGGAGACTATGCACGATATACTGGTGTAGGTCCTCAAACAGGGAGAAAAATTTTAAGTGATCTAAAAGAGTACAATATTTATGATAAACCTGAGCAAGAACTTCTAAGAAAGGAGCTCTTTGAAGGTATCTGTAAACAAGCGAGAGAACCTGCAATGACACATGATGCAAAATGCACACAAGAAAGCTGTAAATTTGTTCTCAGGAATCTTCTTCTTGATGATCGCTATTCTGCAGCTGCGCAGAGTGCTCTTGGTGATGCCTCTATAGGGGCTACTGATAGTAATATTGGCTCTTACAGTGATGATGAACAAGAAAGAGATATTTTTGCAGCGCCCTCTTCGCCACGTCAGGCTTTTGCTGGAGATAATGAAGCTTTAGACAATTTTCGCCTTCCAACATTAGAGGAGGTTGCAGCTGTTAGATCATGGCAAGAAAGAGTACAAAAAAATTTAAAAGATGCATTGCAAGGCATATCAGATGAGCTTGATTTATTATCAATCAATGATCCAAAACCCGCAGTGACTTTACATAATCATGTAAAACCTGCTGGAATAACAGATAGTCCTCATCCTTCGCTTGGTTTAAAAGATGATGAAATTTCTGCTTTAAAAACTCTTCTTGAATGTAATGAGTTAGAAGCACAAGCGTTATATCCAAATCCTGGTAATCCACTGCCAAGGCCTCCTTTGCTAACGCCTGATCAAAAAGTGCAGCTTAGAGCTGATTATGGAGTTCTTGATCAGAAAGATAGAGAATTAAAATTTATATATTCGATAGAAACAAATAGGAGAAAAAAGAGAGAGCAAGAACGTCTCCTTAGAAATATAAAAGTCTTAAAAGAATATTTTGCACATTTGGATCAAAACAAGGAACCACCACTTTTTACATTGGCCGGACTTCAAGAAGCAAAAAAACACATTCTGGCAAACAAAGAAGGCTTTAATATACTTGAACGTAATGTTGCAGCTAGGGGGTTGATAAAAGTATCGCAAGCCGCGATCTCTCGTAAAGAAGCCGCCATTAGAATTGCCGAGATAGAACAATATGTGAAGAATAACTCATATGATGCATATATTAATGGTGACGTTGTTTTTGGCTTAAAGACTGCACTTACGCGTGCGGATGCTGTACAAGCAAAAGTTACCGTTGGAAATACTTATGTTCATAAAGATGCACTTAGAGCACATCTAAGCGCTGAAATTCCACGTTTTCCAACCCTTGAAGATATGCTAAGGGCAAAAGAGCATAGAGAACCCATTGATAGTAGCCACACTATAGCAGAACAACATCTTGATGATATTAAAGCATGCATCATGAGAAATGGTGAAATTGGGCAGATTAATGATAAGATGGTCGAAAAATACGCCGCAATGATAGAAGATGCCAAAAAATCTGATCGTATTCTTGAAGCTCCCGATGATACTAGCCGTGAGGATGTATTTGCTTTTATGAAAAATAAGAAAACTAAACTTGCGCCTTCATATGAGCAAATTGTTGCAATACATAATCATGATGTTGCAGTCGAAAATGCCAGAATACAGGCCGAAGCAGAGCGCGCAAGACGTATGAGAGAACAGGCTGAACGCGCACGCGAGCAAGCCGCAGCCATTCAAGCAGCGCAGGCTAAACGTGCGGAAGAAGAAAGACGCGCAGCTGCCCAACAACGAAGCCAATTCTGGGATGGTGCAGCAGCATTGGCGGCCGGAGCCGTCGTAGCTGGAGTAGCCATGAACGCAGCAGGGCGCAATCGAGACGAACAAGAAAGACGCAGACACATGAATGCGCAAGCCGCTGGTGTTCATGCTTGGAATGCCGCCGCGGGTTCTCAAGCAGCGGCATCATTACGCAATATGGCTGGTGGTGGTGGCTATCGCCCTAGTCAATCTCAAAGCGGTGCAGGACGAACATTAGATAACATTGCACGCATTGTTAATCAAACTCGTGCTCCCGGCCAACAAGGCTTAAACCAAGGTTGGGATGCTACACGACGAAGACAAGAACAAATGGATAAATGGCTAAGAGATAACTATAGTTAATTTCTTGCTTTAATTAGTGCTTCATAATTCTTAAAATCAGGATATTCAGAAATCCAAAAAACGGTCGCTGAGTGGTCTCTGAGCTTGTCGAAGGGCGAAGCGTAAGTCTTTTTTAGATTGTTTAAGTGTTTTCTTGCTTCTTACACCCTTCGTACCCTTCACCCCCTTCGACGAGCTCAGGGACCGCTCAGGAAGACCACAGGAAACGTTCTTTAAATATCTCACATGTTTTAAGGTTCATGTGGCGCTAGAGCAGAAAGTCTCACGATCTCCTCCGGGCGGAGCTCACAGCCCACAGCAGGAATCGCCTCCCCCGCACCAAGCGCTAGAAAAAGATCATCATAACGCCCCCCTCCACCAATCGGGAGACCTCGCTTGCCACTCACAAAATCTATCGCAAACATAAAACCACTATAATATTCAGGCTTTCTCTTCAAAAGAGGACCATAATTTAACATCGCAATATCAACACCATGACTCTTTAATAAATCAATGCGTCTCTCAAAATATTGTAAATACCCATCAATATTAATCCCCGCAGACGCCATAATATGCCGCATCTTATCCGCAGCCTCCGCCGCAGGACACTCCAAATTGTAAAAAAGCGAAAGATGCTGCGCAATATCCTGATCGAGCGGAGGCTCCTGCGCTTCTTCAGCTTTCTTAACAAAACGACTGGAAATCTCATCCATCGTCCGTAAACCTGAATGCTTTAATCCCGTCATCTGAAAAATATCCGTAATGACTTTTTCTGCCTCCTCATGCTGCAACTTGCCAAGCGAACTCAGACTATCCAGCTTCTTATCCCCCGTATCAGACAAAAGAGACATGAATTTTTTCGGATGTCGCAACGCACTCTTCAAACGACCAGCCTTAATCGGAGGAATAAAATCATTCGATAAAACCGCTCGCGATAATCGAATATCCGCAATGCCAATCTGTAAATATTTTTTATCTATCCCATCCAACAAAGATAAACTCTGGGCCAGACACTCCGCATCCGTATTGGTGCGCGCATCATTGCCAATATACTCAAAACTAATCTGCCGTACTTCGGATTTTTTATCCGTCTGCATACGATCGCGATTGCGAAACACCGTCCCATGCGCCGCATAACGATATTCAGACGCCTTATCAGCCATAGGATAAATATTGCGCAAATAATGCCGCGCCATCGCTAATGTGAAATCATATCTTAAAGCATTTTGCTCAGGATTGCTGCTCTCCACAAAGAAAAGCTCAGAACGCGCACGCTCCCCGATCGTGTCCAATATCACATCAACATTCTGTAAAATCGGAACATCCATCACCTGAAAATCCCGAGCCTCTAACATGGAAAGCGCCGAAAGCTCAAAAACTTTCATCTCGGCATTCTGCGTTTTTAAAATCGTCATGTTCTTTTATACCACTATGCGTGTATCATAATTATTAAAACCTATTTTTCTCCAGAGCAGCCGACCGGCTGTCGGCGCTTATGCGCCGCCCCCCCCCGGAGGATAAGCCTGAAAGGCTTTTTCCGTGAGGGATAAATCAAGCGTTTTTAAAATCGTCATGTCTTTTTATACCTAAATAGCTGCACCTAAACCCTGTTTTTAATTCTCTCTAACATAGCCCGCACAGCCGAAACAATATCATTTTGTGAAACCAATTTCTGCACATCCTCATTATGGCGCCATTCTTCATGCGTATGCGCTTTGTCCGCCATCATCATGCCTAAATGTAAATCTTTTAATAGAACTTCACCCTTCGCACTCTCATCACTGCCCTGAATAACCGCAATCGGAGCATGACGACGATCCGCATATTTCATTTGCGCCTTAAAGCCCGCCTCACCAAGGTAAAGCTCTGTCTTAATGCCAGCTGCACGCAACTCATGTGCAATCCTAGCATAATCCGCAATGCGATCTCTATCCATAATCGTCACAATAACCGGACCTAAATTCTCCTGCTCGCTTTTAAGAGCGCCGCGATTTTCAAGCGCCGTCAGCAAACGATCCAGACCAATCGAAACACCCGTCGCCGGAACTGTCCGCCCCGTAAAACGCGCCACCAAATCATCATAACGCCCCCCACCGGCAACCGAACCAAACTGAACGACCTTGCCTTTCTCATTTTGTACGTCAAAAGTGAGCTCTGCCTCAAAAACCGGTCCGGTATAATAGCCTAACCCCCGAACAATAGCCGGATTAAACACCATATTCTGAGAATTTGAACAGGATGCATCAATCATTTCAAACATTTTTTCAAGCTCAACAAGCCCCGTCTGACCTGTCTCATTTTCACCAAGAAGAGCTCTACATGCCTCTAAAGTCTGATTGTTATCACCACCACGCGCACGCGTAAAAGCTAAAATAATATCCGTCTGCGCATCGCTCAGTCCAGCCCCCTCAGTGAAGTCTCCAGAGGCATCCTTACGCCCTGCCCCCAATAATGCCTTAACGCCAGCCTCGCCTAAGCGGTCAAGCTTATCAATCGCCCGAAAAGCAATCGCACGCTTTTGAAAAGTTGCATCATCATCACCGCTTAATCCCGCAACCTCAAAGACCGCAGTCAAAAGCTTCCGATTATTGATATTAATCACATATTCATCAGACTTTATCCCTAAAGCCTGCAAACCCTCCGAAAGCATGGCACAAAGCTCAGCATCCGCCGTCATCGCAGCAGTCCCCACTATATCCGCGTCAAATTGATGGAACTCCCGAAAACGCCCCGGACCCGGCTTCTCATTGCGGAAAACCGATCCAGTCTGATAACGCTTAAATGGCTTCGGAAGATGCTGATCATAATGCGCAACAAAACGCGCCAATGGTGCCGTCAAATCATACCTTAGCGCCAGCCACCTCTCATCATCATCCTGAAACCCAAACACTCCCCCCGCCGGACGATCAACATCAGGTAAAAATTTCCCCAGAGCCTCCGCAGTCTCTATCACTGGTGTCTCCAGCGCCTCAAAGCCATATGCCTCATAGATATCAGATAAAATCTGAACAGCCTGCTTCCGCGCAGACAATACAGAACCGCGAAGGTCACGAAATCCCCGAACACCCTCAGAGGATGGAAAATTTTTCTTCTTTGACATGTCTCTTAATTTTTTGGTCTCTTATTTTATATCTATATTTAAATGATATTCTAATGCAATTTTCAAGGGCTCACTGGGGGACAAACGATGCGACGCCGGCACCTTGCGCCCCGGAACAGGAATTGGCCTTTTGTTTTTAAGCAAATCATAAATTTTATCGTCCAGAAATTGCTGCGCCATCGCAATGATTTTATCACGCGTCGGCGCCTGAAAAGATCCACCCTTAAAATCATGGAAACTTAACATATAACCATTCTTGTCGCTGGTCAGATCAAAACTATACTCAAAATTTGCCATCACTATATCTGAAATGTTTTTACAAAAAAGCAATATCCTCTTTTGTTCTAAAGGTCAAAACATGTTTTATTTAAGGTTAAGATACTGGCGTTACTACTGAGCAGGAAGTTGAACCTCTTGATTGACATTACCAGAAGATGAAGCAGCCATGGCCTCAGCATTGGGGAGCTTTTTACGATGAAATACTGATGCTGCATATATTAAAGAGACTCCACCCAAAGCAGCTATAGCTGGAATATGAAAAACCGAAGCTGCTATGACACCCAAAGCCATTGGCAACGTTGTGGATGCATGAAACTTACATTCATGTTTACATTCATCTGCTGATGTTTCAGGACGATCTGCTCGTGTTTGAGGGCGAACTTCTGATCTTACAGGTGGTTGATTGCTAGATCGGTGAGAGTTAGATGGGCGGCTTCCCGGCGCGCCTGAGATAGTCGTAAGCATATTATATTATTCTTATGTTGTTTTATGTTGAGGCTTTTTCACCAGTCATTATTTTTATTATCATCATTATAACCTGGCGTAGTTAATGGCACCCAGTCATTGCCTTGCCGCCCCATTCCAAATAGGGTGTTAAATTTTTCTTTTGCTTTGCCGAATGCGGTTTTAATGATATTTCCCATCATTACAGCAAAAGGTGCTATCGCTTGCTTCAAGCTACGTCCGAAATCTAATGCTTTACTTGCAGCCTTTTTAATATAGGGCTTGGCACGAGAAGCAATTTTTGCAGTTTTTTTTGCCAATCTTATGATGCCGCACATGGCCGATGCAGCTTTCCCCGCATATTTAATTAAATTTGTTCCAATAGTAGTCATGTTATATCCTCCGTGAATTGTTTTATCCATCAAATCATAACATTTTTTTTAACAAATGTACATATAAAAATTAATTATTGACAAAATTATTAAATTTACATATATTCTACACCAGTAACTGTAAATATGTGAGTATGTTATGAACACTGTAAGTCATGCCGTAAGCCGCCTTAATCGCGGTATAAATTTAATTCCATTTAGGCAAAATTTCTATCAAGTAAGGCCATCCGCAGGGCAAAGCAATCCTGTAAAAGCCTTTTTCTCCTCCACCGCAAATGGTTTAAATGATATCGCGCCCGGAACTGTTCTGACCAAAGATCAGGTCAAAGAACTCGTGCAGCGTAACCTGCTTATCATGCGATCTGGCGCCCATGCCGGCGTTAAATCTTCTGGTAGTGAAAATTGGCATACGCAACAATTTATGCAAGCCACCGGGCTAAAAGATGGCGAGACACTCCTTTTGCCCGAAACATACCATAATGGACAAGCCCTCGCGGCGATATATGCCAGAAATGGCCACCCGGTTATCATGCAAGAAGCCAGCAAAGGACTTCGTGATTGTCACTATAGCACAGATCAAATTAAAAGCTTTGTACATATCAAACAAAACCCAAATGGCACATTTAAAGTGGTCGGGACACGCTCAATGTTGCCGCATTTTATGCATGAAGACAGACAGCAAGAAACGAAAATTCCTAAAATTCTTCTTAGCAAAAGCAAACGCAAAACTCATCAAATGAAAAATATCATGGAATTTGGTGATACAAGATTAATGACACTCTCTGTGCCGCATTTCCCATCCGGAGCCATTTTCGCAGGCCTCGCCAACACCGTCAAAGTCAATCCTGAGAATGATAAAATGGAAACGATCGGGCGCTCTACGCCAAAAGGCCATGAAGAATTCAAGAATTTTGTCCATAAAAATATCTCTGATAAAGTCAAATTTATCTCTATGGACCTTAAGCAACCTTTCTATCATTTCGATACAGTCGGATTTGTCACCGAAGCCGGTCACTTCTTTACCTGTAAAGAAGCCTTCACAGATGAAGGCTGGAAAAAATTGCAAAATCTATTCGGCGATAAGCTTGTGCAAATCCCTGTCGAAGATATATCCGGCGATAAAAAAGAAAAGCTACCGCGCTTTGGCGGCAATGCAACAAGCTTCGGCAATAATATTTATATCAGTGACCGAGTCTCAGATAAAATGACCAAAGCCATGACCGATAAAGGATATAATGTCTTTCTGACCCC
>JBCCNR010000074.1:0-7466 GCA_039025725.1 Pseudomonadota bacterium
ATGCAGGCGATGCACAAAAATGCGAAGAAAAATAAGAAACAAGATCAGAAGCTTACAACTTCATAATGGGCTTTTGGCTGAAATGATTATGATGTTATTATAAATTATATATTTCTTAAGCTTTGCTTGACAGTCTCTTCATTAAGGATTAATTAATTTGAAATTTCAAATATGGAAGATATTTTATGGCGCGCGTTACGGTAGAAGATTGCATTGAGGAAATCCCAAATCGCTTTGAATTGGTTCTTGCGGCAGCCCAGCGTGCAAGGGAAATTGATCTTGGTTCACCGCTGCATGTTTTGCGCGATAATGATAAAAACACGGTCGTATCTCTACGTGAAATTGCTGAGAAGCATGTCACCCAAGAAGCCCTTGAAGAGGGAATTATTCGTCGGTTTCAAAAATCTGGTCAAATTGACGAGGAAGATGAGGCACTATTGGCCAATCAGCAGGAAGATGATGAAACAGATGAAAGCCATGATGAGGCTGAATTGCTTGCTGCATTACGCGAAGCCATGGGTGAAGACTTATTTAAAGATGGTAGTGAATAATTTATGAAGGCATCTTAAAGTTACTTTCAAAGATCATATGGAATAAAAATCTTACCTTTAACGCGGCATCTTGTGCGTCTTTCCTTTGGATGACATACGCGTAAGTCGAAATTATCCTTCATACATATTCTGATTTCACGCAGCATACGGCCTTCGCATTTGACGATAATATTTTCTTCATAAAGTTCAGGAGAGATGCTGTTAATATGACGCACAATATCGCGATAATGCATAGAATGATATTTTTCCTCGGTTTTGAAGAAATCTTTGACTTTGAAGCGCTGATATAATTGTCTCGTTGCATGAAAATAATCTTCGACGGACAAACCAGAGCAGCTACCATGCTTTATCCAGCTATGGCTGATCAGAAAATAAGAAGGCATAATTGGAAAAATTTGACGAACCACTTGTGCTGGCACATGTTTTTGCTTGGTTTTGCAATTGATCATGTCATTTTTCAGGATATTTTTATTTTTAGATTGTGGCCATAATCCATGCACAATCATATAATAAGGTTTTTTGGGCGTATCGCATTGGTCGGCATCTCGTTTTTGTGCATTTAGCATGCAGTAAGTTGGCGACCATGACAGAGAAAACAAATATTGATCAAAATCTTTCTTGTCAGCATACCCTGTAGATGTCAGGATAAAGCTGCCAATAAGAGTGATAAATAAGATTTTAAGTTTTTTTAGCATCATGGCTCGCATTTAAAACCGTATAGACTGTATTATATCACGATAAAATATATAAATCATAAAAGGTACCGTCCAATGACAACGACAATCGCTCAGGATGAAGTTGAAAAATTCTCTAAAATTGCATCTGAATGGTGGGACCCGAATGGTAAATTCAAACCTTTACATATATTTAATCCTGTCCGGATTGGTTATTTGCGACGTCATATTATTGCGCATTTTAATAAAAATGAAGCGGATGCTCTGCCTTTTTCGGGTCTAAAGCTGCTAGATATTGGCTGCGGAGGTGGTCTCTTGAGCGAACCAATGCGCCGTTTGGGTGCTGATATCACCGGCATTGATGCCTCTGAGAAGAATATTAAAACGGCAATGCAGCACGCGAAAGAAGGTGATTTGAATATAAACTATCTTGCAATGACTTCTGAAGAGCTTGCACAAAAAGAGCCTGAAACATATGATGTCATTCTTAATATGGAGGTCATTGAGCATGTGGCCGATCCAATGCTTTTGGTTGAAAGTTGTGCTAAGCTCTTAAAACCAAATGGAATATTTTTTATTGCAACATTAAACCGCACTCTTAAATCTTTTGGTTTAGCCATTATCGGTGCTGAATATATTTTGCGTTGGTTACCGATTGGGACACATGATTGGAATAAATTTCTTAAGCCGGGCGAAATTCAAAATATGGGCGAAAAATCTGGTTTAACACATCAGGCCTGGCAAGGTGTATCCTTTAATATCTTAACGCAAAAATGGTCTGAGACTGATGATTTAAATGTGAATTATATGGGATATTTTACGAAAGATAAGACGTCTGAGCGATAAAAGAGATAATGGTATTTTACTCTTGTTTTATATTGATTTTACAGGCAAAATCATACTCAATAAAAATAATGAAGGATAAATGATGAACGATACGCCCTTGCCATTTGACGATGTGAAGAGTCTTATTGAAAAAATGCCGCCTTTAATCTCTGAGATGGCCAAAATGCATGAGGCACGCTTTAAGGATTTAATCTTTCCTGAAGGTTTAGAGAGCATTTCAGGCTTGTCTCGTCATTTATCATTATGCCAGCAAAAGCATCCCCCGGAAGCGAATAGATTAGAGCTTGCTTTATTTGCCGGGGCGCATGGTGTTGCATCGCAGAGAATCACCAAGAAAACACAACAAAATGTTGCTGATTATGTGGCTGCTATTCAACAGGGAACGGCGCCTCTTAATCAGATTTGTGCGCAATATGGGGCTGGCCTGAAAGTCTTTGAGGTTGGTGCGGATCTGCCCACAGAAGATATCACAAATGAATCTGCAATGTCAGAGAAGGAGGCCGTTGCAACTGTTGCTTTTGGTATGGAAGCTGTTGCGCAGGGCGGAGATATTCTTGCCCTGACCTCATCAGGGGCGGGCGGTAATTTCATTGCGACTGTGCTTGCGGCTTATATTTTGGGTGGAGAGGCTGAAGATTGGCTTGCCTTAGAAGATGCCACTGGCGAAGCAGAGTTTAAGCGTCAAATTGAGTGCTTTCATGCGGTTAAGAAGCGTCATGATGCAGATTATGAGCCACTGGAATTGCTGCGTCGTGTTGGTGGTCGTGAGATAGCGGCTTTGATTGGAGCAATAATTGCTGCGCGATATCAGTCAATTCCTGTGCTTTTGGACAGTCTTTCAGCTTTAGTTGCGGCATTGCTTTTGAAGCAAATGCGTGCAGATGCAGTTGATCATTGTTTGGTTGCGCATGTCGCTGAGCATCAGGCTTTTATCAATATTCTCAATGCCCTTGAAATGCGTCCGATAATTGATATGAATTTTGCACCAGATGGGGGAATGGGAGCCGCAACGACTTTTGGAATTATAAAAAGTGCGGTGGCGGTGCATGTTTATACCGGCCATGAAGATATAAAAGATAAGGTTAAGCAGCAAAAAACTGCCTAACTCAATTTTATGAAATTGATTATTGCGCCGAATGCTATTTTTAGAAAAGCTGCACAGCCTGTAACGCTCTTTGACGACGCTTTAAAACAAAAATGTGCTGATATGTTAGGTATTATGAAGGCACATAATGGCATTGGTATTGCTGCGAATATGGTTGGACTTTTGGAGCGTATTATTATTGCGCCGAACCCTGACACCGATCAGGAAGAGCCAATTGCAATGATCAATCCTGAGATCACTTATGCTTCAGAGGAAGAGAACTCCTATGCTGAGGCGTCTTTAAGCTTTCCCGGCATACAGGCGATGGTTTCAAGGCCACATATTAGTCGCTTCTCATATTTTACAGCCGATGGTGGAGAACAGGTCACCTCAGAGGCTGAAGGATTTATATCAACTGTTATTCAGCATGAAATTGATTATCTGGATGGTAAAGTTTTTTTAGATTATTTGCTTAGGGCGTGTGGACCGTTATAAAATGCAAAAAATAGCAAAAAAGTGACTTCTTCTCTCACGCCAGTTGGCTAACGCCAACGTCTCCGAGGGGGCGCGCAACAATGCGCGGCGCCCAGTCGGGCGCTTTACCAAAAGCACTTCATCAAAAATCATTTTGGGCTTTTGGTATAATACATTTTTTTAAAAAAATGAGGAATTTGAACTGTGATATTTTCTCCTCTCCTCAGAAAAAAATAGGCCTATTTTCAGGGTGTTTTTCTTCACCTATTCTGTGGATAACTCTGTGGATATTCATGTGAAACTGCCTCACAATAGTTTATATTTCCATATAATTTTTCGAATTGCACAAAATTTGCGCACAGCTCTAACACTTTGTTTTAAAAGAGTTTTTTGAAAAATTTTTCATAAAATGACAAATAAATTTGTCACATAAAATATGAAATAAGTCTTGCGGTTTCTCCATGGCGTAAGATAAAAGAAATTATGCAAGCCAAACCTTTTTTTGCGACAACTGAAGAGCTTATTGATGAGCTCAAAGCGGGGCGTCAAATTATTTTGATGGATGATGAAGATCGCGAGAATGAAGGCGATCTTGTCATGGCCGCAGAATTTGTCACGCCTGAAGATATTAATTTCATGGCGAAATATGGTCGCGGTTTGATTTGCCTTGCCATGAGCAGTGATTATACGCAAAAGCTCGATTTGCCTCTCATGCGCGCTGGGCGTAATGACAGTCAATATGGAACAAATTTCACGGTCTCAATTGAGGCCCGGACAGGTGTTACAACTGGGATTTCCGCGGCGGATCGTGCACATACGATACAAACAGCAATCGCTGATGTAACAACCAAAGATGATATTGTGTCTCCTGGGCATATTTTTCCACTATTGGCGCGCGATGGTGGTGTGCTTATGCGTTCCGGCCATACTGAGGCTTCCGTTGATCTGGCACGCCTTGCGGGAAAAAAGCCTGCCGGTGTGATATGTGAAATTATGAATGAAGATGGGACTATGGCGCGCTTGCCTGATCTGGTGCCATTTGCTGAAAAACATAAGCTGAAAATCGGAACTATAGCAGATCTTGTGCAATATCGTATGCGCTATGATCATCTTCTTGAATATAAAACCAGCGAGACCATCAAGACGGATTATGCGGGCGCGTTTGAATGTCGTTTTTATGTGAATAAAATTGATGGCGCAGAGCATGTGGCACTTGTGAAGGGCAACTTCCATGGAACCGAGCCAACTCTTGTGCGCATGCATAACCTCAATAGTTTTGAAGATATTATTGGCGTCGATAAAGAGCGTTACAGACAGTTGGAAAAAGCTCTTATCAAAATCGACGCAAATGGCTCAGGGGTGTGTGTTATTTTACGTGACCCACGTCCGGATGCCTTATCTCACGCGCTTGGGGCGATCAAGCAGCCAAGATTTTCAAAAAATGGAGGCATCTTTCGGTCTTATGGCACTGGTGCACAGATTTTACTTAGCCTTGGTGTTAAAAATATGATATTGCTTTCGAATTCTTCACCTGAGACACTCCCAGCCTTGGATGGTTATGGCCTGTCGGTTGTTGGAAGAATGAATTTTTAAACATATTTTATGATTTTTTATGGTCGCGCTTCCGCATATTCTTATTATTGAAGCTCCTTATTACACTCATATTGCTGCAGATCTCTGTAATGGCGCGCAGGCTGCCCTGCATCAAAAAGCAACGTTTGATATTATTCAGGTACCAGGTGCACTGGAAATTCCTGCTGCTGTTAAAATCTATGCAGATACGGGCCTATATGATGGATTTATCGTACTTGGATGCGTTATTCGTGGTGAAACGAGTCATTATGACATTGTTGCTGGCGAATCTGCACGTGCAGTGATGGATTTAACTGTTCAAAATAGTCTGGCTATTGGCAATGGTATTTTGACTGTTGAAAATGAGGCACAAGCCATTCAGCGTGCAAAAATTGATCAGCTGAATAAAGGCGGCGGCGCAGCAGAGGCCTGCCTTGCGATGATACATCATAAGGCTATAGCAGGTAAAAAAGGTCATGCCCAAGATGTGTAAAGGTGATAATCAAAACAGACCCAAACCGAAGATAGGTTTTCGCACTGCTGGACGTTTGACTGCCGTGCAAGGCCTGTATCTCATGGAGAATACAGGATATAAAACGCAGGAAGTTATCACTGATTTGCATGAGATGATCGATAATGGCATTGTGCAAAATGTTGAAAAAGCCCATTGTGACTTTGTTCTCATGGAAGATATCATAAAAGGTGTTGTGAAAAATCAGGCCACGATTGACCCTGCAATTGTTGCTGTTTTGCCTGAAAAATGGACGATCAAACGTCTTGATCGGGTTATGTGCGCTATTTTACGCGCTGGGCTCTATGAACTTCTTTATCACAAAGAGGTTCCGGCAAAAATTGTTATGAATGAATATATAAATATGGCATCGGCCTTTGGTCTCAATCAGGATAATGATATGATCAGCGGTATCTTGAATAAGATTGCGCGCACCCATCGCCTTATCAAACCATGAATGAATTTGAGTTCATAAAAGGCTTAAATTTTTCTGATCATAAAGATTATAAACAAGGCTATCCGAATGGATGTGATCTGAAAGATGATATTGCTTTGCTTGCGCCCCACCCTGAGGGCGTGCTTATTGTCAGCAAGGATATTATTGCTGAAGATACGCATTTTTTTGCTGATGATCCTCTTGATAAAATCATACAAAAAGCCATAAGGGTAAATATTTCAGATATTGCTGCAAAAGGTGCTAAGCCGTATGGATTTATGGTGGGGCTTTTATTGCCTGAATGGATAAGAAGCGCAGAAAATTTAAAAATCATTCAGGATACATTAAACAACGAATCGCAATATTTTAATATGCCGCTTATCGGCGGCGATACAGTCCATGCAAAAAATTTTGCAATTTCAGTGACGATTTTTGGGATATGTTCGGGGCCTCCGCCACTTAGGAGCGGTGCGCGTATTGGTGATAATATTTATGTCACCGGAACTTTAGGGGAAAGCGCATCTGGGTTATATATAAAACAACACCATATTGCTTCAAATAATGCAGATAAATTTCGGCAAAAATATCTTCTGCCAGAACCTCCATTTAGATTAGGGCAAGCTTTATATTCTTATATGTCTGCTGCATGTGATATTTCTGATGGTCTTATCAATGATCTTGAACATATTTTAAAGGCCAGTCAATGTGGCGCATATATTGATATTGATACTATTCCACATGCTAACGCATTTGCAAATGATGATCTTAATCTTAGGCTCGCTCTCACCGGAGGAGATGATTATCAAATATTATTTACATCCTCAGCGCATGAGAAAGAGATAAATATGTTGTCACAAAGCCACACTATCCCGATCACAAAAATCGGACATATCACCCAAGGAAACAAGATAACATATTCCCGAGAGATAGATATTCAAGCAACATTGAAGAATTTTTAGTTATATAACTCGAACTATGGATAAGGAAAAACCACATTTTACAACGATTAACAATTTAAAATCTCGTCACCCAGAGGGTGCATAGCACCCGTGGCAATCTGTTGTATTTGTACGTAAAGAGATTGCTTCGCTGCGCTCGCAATTGTATGTCCAAACTGTGTTATAAGATATGAAGTGACAGGCACCCGGTCGCAATAAGAACATAACGTTCGTCGTCATCTTGGGACCTGTCACCATTTTCTCCTACCGTTTGAATGGTAGAATGGGCCAATACGCCCGCATACAATCTAAAACACGGAGGCACAACCCATGTCATATAAGTACTTTATTGGGATCGATATTTCAAAGGAAACTTTTGA
>JBCCNR010000075.1:0-7459 GCA_039025725.1 Pseudomonadota bacterium
GCCAGAAGCACTGTTCGTATAGAGTCAATATTTTGTAAATATTTGGGTAAAATTTTATCCCTTTGTTGTTTCTTCTCAATATGAGAAAGAAGCACTTTTGTTAGTAGAAAGTCCGAAGCCTTTTTAGGATTATCTGTTGCCCAATTTGCCAATGGAGAAAAATCATATTTTTCACGAAAAATATCAAAGTCTTTCTGATCTTTTATCCCCGTTTCAAGATCGAAGTGCAAATTATTTTTTTTATCTGTTTTTTGTTTTTTTGAGGCTTCTAAAAGTTCTGCAACATGCTCAAATTTATCTCTAAAATCTTTCGAATTTTCAACTGTAACGAGCGTATTTTGGGGGCTTTTTGGCGGTGGTTTTTGCTTGCGTGAGAGGAGTTTTACATAGTACTCTCGGGGCGTCATTTTATGCTTTTGGTAGAATATTTCCTTCACGCGATAGGTCTCTGTAAAAACTCTTAAAGCAGACAGTGTCATACCCATTTCTTTCGCCCTAAGGCATTGATTTAAGCCACTTTCGATAAGCGAAATGCACTTTTTGACACGCTCATCATTTTTGCAATGTTTGAGATTTAGCATTTTGACCACCCTTTCTGTATTGCCTTATTTTTGCACGTACAAGGCTGTAAATTCATTTTTTGACACATTCCTCATAAAATACAAAAACTCCTGTGTGTGTGCAAATTTAAGGGGTTTCCGTGGATTTTTGATTTGCATCATACTCTCTATTTGAAAAATTGATTGATGTAAGCCCAGGAGTAAATTTGACTCTGAGGTGGAGTTTCTAAAACCTGATTGAGCGTCTCTGCAATTTCGGCGCGGCTGTATCCTTTGTTGAGAGCAATCAGGAATGGGAGATGAGAATTTATTTTGCTGCTGCTTTCATCGATGAGATCGTAAGCTTTGAAGCAGCGTATTGCTTCCTCGTGAATTTCTTTGGCAATTTCGATGTTTTGATTTTTGGGTGGTTTGGGCGGTGCCTGTTTCGATATCCAGTTTGAGAAAGTTTTTCTCCAATCTTTTTTTCTGGATGCTCTTTCGGTCAGCGCTGGTGAAAGCCAGTATGTTTCGAATTTATCAAATTCATGCTCAGCTGCTTCAGCTGTGAATTTTCTTTTGGCGGCGATTGCGATGCAGGTTTTTTTGAATTGATCTCTATCGTTTCCTTCATAAAATTCAGATAATTTTTCCCCTTCTTTTTTTTCTTCCAAATTCCCCCCATGGGGGACTACAGGGGGAATATTATTTTTATTATTATATTCTTTATTTGCTGTTGTTTGTCTGTCGTTTGTCTGTTGCTTGTCTGTCGTTTGTCTGTTGTTTGCCTGTTTTTGTTCAGGTTCCAAACAACAAAATTCTGTTTCATTACAGTCAGTTACGTCATGTTTTTTGTCTGTTGTTTGTCTGTTGCTTGTCTGTTGAGTATGTTGCCTCTGCGTTACGAACTCGTTACGAGACCGTTGCACGCCCTTTTTTTGCTCATATTCTTTATGCTGATATTTTGCATAATTGGTAACCGTTATAATGCGATACTTATTTGTTGTTTTTTCTGTTATCTCACCAGTTGAATTTAAACGTCTTAAGCATTTGCGAACTTGATGAATTGAAAGCCCTGTTGCCTTTGATAAATTTGGGATAGATGTGACAAATTGACCTGCTTTAATAATCATCTCACGCCACTCCCTATCTTCATAATTAGCCCTAAGCAGGCAATATACAAACAGATTTAGCGTGTCGGGCTCAGTAAACCATTTCCAATTGATTAAATCTCTGTGAAGTAGTATCCATCCGCTCATTTTATGCTCATTTTGGGGGGTTCTTTTTTGGATTCCGCATTGTCTCGACCGTGAGCAGTCAGCCCATCATCATCTTCGGACGTGTCGTAAATGCAGTTATGCGCCATGTCGCAATTTGCTTTGGTAGTTCCAGTTTCACCTTGCCTGTTTTTGGCAACGATGATTTCCATGTAATCAAAGCGATATTTTCTAAAATTAAAATCAACATCCTTTTCATATTGAGAAGGCCTGAACGGAAATAAGACAATATCGGCATCTTGCTCGATGCTGCCAGACTGACGCAAATGCGACATGTTAGGTCTTTTATGCTGAATGTTTTTTTCTTTTTCGACTTCTCGATTGAGCTGGGAGAGCAAAATAACAACGACATTTAGCTTTTTAGCCAGCCTTTTCAGCTTGCCCGTAATGTCCCCTAATGCATCATTTTCACTACGCCGCATATTGTCTTTTGCAATGATTTGCAGGTAATCAACACAAACCATATCAAGCGCTTTGCCATGCCTTAAAAGCTCCTTAGCCTTCATCTCCGCCTGAGTGCAAATATCATCAACGGTCAATGTGCTATCGTAATTATGATAAATATTGCATTTTAAAGCCTTGGATTTTGCAACGGCATTTTGAACAACTTCATTCTCAACTGATTTTTTTGTCAGATCAGTATAATTCAGGTCGAAATGACCATCTTCAAAATGATTGAGTGAAACAAATCTGGAAATGGTCTGGCCATTCGTCATCTCAAGTGAGAAATTGAGAGTATGAAAACCTTGCTTTGCAGCACTCACAATAAGATGTATAAGAAAGGCCGTCTTGCCCATACTGGGGCGTCCCCCAATAACGATAAGATTGCCCCTGACAAATCCCCCCAGATACTTATCCAAACTCTTCAGGCCGGTGGATATCTTCTTCTCATCATTTTTAAGGTAGTCGTTTAAAAAGTAATCTAATGCCTCATCATGCGTAAAAGTCGACTGCGTCGTAAGCGGTGAATAAAAAAGACGACTAACCTTATCATTACAAACATCATACTTGTTTTTAGCCTCATAAAATGAACTATTATCAACATCCTCTAACAGCTGTTTAACAAGCGAACGTATCTCTGCCTGGCGATAATGCTCATCAATATCAAAAGCCATTGACTCGGCAGTAATATGACCATGAAGATCATGGCAAGAGACTAAAGATTTTAAATAGTTCAAAACATCCGGATTATCCTTAAATTTGGTGTCATTTAATAAAGACCCAACAGAAAAACGGGCACCAGCATCATAATGCTGCATGATAATGCGGTAAATCTCTCGCAATAAAGGGTCAGTAAAATGCGCGTGAGTTAAGAACGTGAATGGATTTTGCTTGCCGCTCATCGCCTCCATCGCGATATAACGAATCACATTATCCTCAATCTCCGCCCTAACTTCTTTATCATCAGTCGATACCGCTAATGATGAGCTACCCAACAGATCGTGAACATCAGACATAATTCTCCCCCTCGCAAAAATGCGTTTTTTTAATCTTTATGAAACGATCCTGAATTATGAAGCTTTCTGCGTTCTCTTCATTTCGCGCAAAAGAAACTCTAAGCGCCTGACCTCAGGCACATAATCATCATTCTCACTTTCCCATGATAATATAGTTGCGAGACTCACACCGAAATAACTGGCAACACCACTGTTAGAGCCAAATCTCTTACGCAAAAAAGACAGCGTCACATGATCACTATTAATTTTTTCATCTGTTGATACTGGATGATCAAGCTTCAAAACCCCATTTGACATACAATGCAGCTGGTATTGCCGACCTTTCGGAATATTTCCTTGTGTCTGCCACTTTGCAACAGCAGTACGAGATATGCCCAGTGCATTTGCTATATTTTGAATAGAGCCGCCAAAATACTCCCTGACATCTTCTATATTCATGATCTTACTCCAAAAATTTTAAAGACAAGGTAACTTTTAGTGCAATCAATGTCAACGAAAGTTTTTTAATAGTGTATAATAAAGGCATATGCATGAGAGAATAAGACAGAAATTTATAGAATCTGGCGAAACGCAAGACAAACTCGCCAAGAAAATGGGCGTTTCAAGACAAGCAGTAAGCAAGTGGATAGAAGGCCTTTCAAAGCCAAAAGGAGAAAATTTAGATAAGCTCGCAAAAAATCTAAACACCACAGCAGAATGGCTATTATATGGTAAAGGACAAGAGAGCACACCAATATTGATGATTGATTATCCACTATTATCTTGGGATGAGCTATCTGTATATTGCGAGACAGACTACAAAGAGAGCAATTTAGAAAATTCAGGGCTTTATTTTACACACAAGACATATACCGACTATTCATTCGCTTTAAGAGTTCAAAATGACTCAATGTCAAGAATGACCTCACCAAGCTTTACAGAAGGCGCAAACGTCCTGTTTGAGTATCAGGTTGAGGCCAAACCTAACGACTTTGTGCTTGTGCGGCAAGATGATGAATATATCTTTCGGCAACTGGTGAAAGACGGCTCACGGTGGCTCCTAAAGCCTCTAAACCCCACATATCCAATAGAGGCAATGGCAGATGACTCCAAAGTTGTAGCCGTCGCAAGAGAGATGCAGACGGTGATATAATTGCAATAATACACGCTTTATCAACGATGCAGGCTCTGGTATAATACCGGATAAAGACGGACATGATGTATCCACTATTAAAATGATATCTAGGAATCGTGAAGTGAATCAATATCCCTTATTAGAAACAGAACTTGATAGTTTATCTCTTGATACAACTTTATCAAGTATATGCTTTTCTTTATTTACCGCATGTGCAGCGTTGATACATGGATATTACAGACAAAATCCTGAGAATTATTCATTTTTTGAAGAACCGCTTGTTGCATTTGGTATAATGTTCTTAGGCATAGGACTTTATCGACTGATAAGGGGCAGAAACCTTTTAAAAGAAATTAAGAAAAGCGCCTATCCTATAGAAAACCCAACATTGCCTACTATTAACCTGGTAACTCCTTCTAAATCAAATGACGCCGGCAGATAACTCAATTGCGATGGCTCTGTGAAAAGAAATATCAGTCGCGCAAGACTGTCCAGCATCATGGACACAATACCTGTTGATGTATATGGCCTCATACGTGAGATGGGTTTGCGGATATTTGAAGCAACCTATGAGGATGATGATATATCCGGACAAATCATAAGAGATGAAGAGAATAATAGCTATATCATATATGTAAATGCTGGCCACTCTCATACACGAAAAAGATTTACTGCCGCACATGAACTAGGACACTATGTCCTACATAGAGATCAAATAGGCGATGGCATAACCGATGACGCGTTATACCGAAGCCGCCTCAGTAACCCGACAGAATGGGAGGCCAATCGGTTTGCAGCTGATATTTTAATGCCAAGAGACAAAGTAGATTACTACGCATCTATTAATGGTAATAACATTTCAATACTTGCAAATATCTTTCAGGTTTCCGAACAAGCTATGGCAATCCGCTTATCGTGAACCAAGGGGCTCCCGATAAACGTTAAGATTTATTCATAATTCTTCCCTATTCTTCTATATTCTTGATTTTTTTGCCATTTGAGACTAAGAATTGACTCAAAACATAGTTTGATCATGCAGTGAGAGAACCTAAGATGGTTAGCGCAAAATTCCTTGATAATCTAAAGTCAAATTTTGTTCCCCAACTCATTTGGGGATACTTTATAACCGCATGTATAGCTGTTATTGCCATTGGATATGACTTAATAACCTCCTGGAGCTATTGGCATAAATGGCTGAATTTTTTTTCAGAAGGACGATTTTTATTTATCGACTTTACTCATTTTACCGTGACTATTGGCTTAATTATCTTGCCCTTATTCGGATTGCGTAAATTGCAAATTCAACAAAAAGAAAATTGGATTAACAAAGTCAGCTATAATTTTTCTGACCATATGAATGGAGTTATCCAACATCTACTCAGCCAGTACAGCAATGTCAGCAGCAAAACGGAGTTCTCAAACCTCATCAAAGACACGCTCGATCAGGTGTATTTGGTGTATAAGCAAGAGAATAACGCACCAATCATTACATGGATGGCGCCAGACAAAAGCAATAATATTCTACATTTAAAAGCCGTTGATAAATATAATGCTCCTCACATCAACATCCAGGAATATTATTCTTTCAAATGCGGTGAGGGTGTTGCAGGTAATTCCTGGAAAAATGGTAAGGTTGAATTCTACGCACCACAGCAGGAAAATATACTTTTCAGCCAAAGATCAGGCTGCGAGAATAGCGCCTATATGTGTTGCCCTATTGGCAATAAGCCATTGTCAAAACACGGAATAATAGGCATTGGATTTGAAAATACAAATAAAAAAATCTTCACTGACTACGAAATAAGCGGTTTACAACTCCTATCAACTGCTATTGAAATTATTTTTGAGAAAATTGATGATGAATATAAAGTCTGGTGATATTTTTAAGCATTATAAAGGCGGTATCTACACAGTGCTACATGTTGGATATGATGCCAATAATAGCCGTGACCTTCCTACAAAAACAAAAGTTGTAATTTATATGGACCATGTTGAAAGAAATATATGGACACGCGACTTTGAAGAGTTTTGTAGCCTTTGCGATGATGGTAAATCAAGATTTACAAAGATCACTTAAACTAGCAATTAAGACTTTCAATTGATATAGAGACGAATAATGGAAATAGAACACGACGAAGACGAGCTAACACCACTTCACACCGCCAATCTCATCTTATTTCTGGCTGAAAGCGCTAAAAAAAAGATTACCCCGATGCAGCTTAACAAGCTCACATATTTCTCTTATGCTTGGTGTTTGCATAAACTCGGCAAAAAAATTTTTAACGAGAAGATTGAGGCATGGAAATTCGGGCCCGTTATTCCGTCACTATATCACGAGTTTAAAAGGTTCGGCAGCTCTGCGATCGAAGAACATGGCGTGAGCGTTAATTATACAGACGTTGACACTATTGGTAACTTAGAAATTCCGGTTTTAGGGCCCGAACATAGAGAAATTGCTAAGGTAGTAATGAGCGTTTTTGAGCATTACAAAGATTATTCTGCTTCTCAAATGAGTAATATAACACATAAGAATGGCAGTCCTTGGTCTATTGCAAGAGCAAAAGAAGGATATAACACACCTCTTGAAGACGCAGACATACTCAAAAGATGTAAAAAACTTTTAAAAAATGAGACAACATGAGTAATGATAATGATGTTGATCGTGTGCTGAAAACCTTCAGAAGAAAAGCGACACATGGCGGTAAAAAGATAGAATACAACAAATTAGAAAACAGATCACATCTAATAGAAAAAACTAAAACTGTGACAGGTGTCTTTCTTTCTTTATTGCTATTTTTTACATCAGGATTAGATGCTTTACTTGAATTAGATATAAGCAATATGATGCTTATTTCAATTGTTGCCTCATTAGTTCTAACAATTATTTATTATATTTTCAGTGATGTGTGACCCACTTATAAAGCTATGCTTTAATGAAATACCAATTTTCGGTAATATTAGCGCAAGCCTTGAGTGGATGATTTTTTGCTCCGCGATTATGTTCGCCTTTATTGGTGCTATTAAAAATATAAATAATATTGATAAATTCCTTACGAATGGGTTATTGGTAAA
>JBCCNR010000076.1:0-7366 GCA_039025725.1 Pseudomonadota bacterium
CCGCCAATGACGCGCATGGCAAAGCGACCAAATCCATAATTCAATAATTTTCTGCTTTCTGTTCCGCGCTGTTTGCGCTTTTCAAGGCCCGATACAACAGAAATAAGACGCATATTCCCGCGCCGAGCAGAACCAACAAGACCATATCCGGCAGCATCAGTATATCCGGTTTTCACCCCATCAGCGCCATCATAGCCATATAAAAGCGGGTTTCTATTGCCTTGTTTGATATTATTCCAGCGAAAGGAGGTCTCACTGTAGATTTTATAATATCCCGGAAAATTTAATATCAAAGATCGTGATAATTTCGCCAAGTCACGCACAGACATAAGATGCTCATCATCAGGTAGGCCAGTTGGGTTGCGAAAGCTCGATTGCTCAAGGCCGATTTTTTGGGCAGCATCATTCATCATATTTACAAATTCAGCAACCGAGCCTGCCAGACCCTCCGCCAAAGCAACACATGCATCATTGCCCGATTGCACAATCGCACCGCGTAAGAGGTCGATAACTTTAACTTTTTTCCCAACCTCTACGAACATCCGCGAGCCAATCTGACTTCGGGCATTTTGCGAGATTGTAAATTCTGTATCTTTGGTAATCCGTCCTTTATCCAATGCTTCAAAGACCAGATAGACTGTCATTAATTTTGACATTGAAGCCGGAGGGATTGGCGTATCAACATTTTTTTCGTAAAGTACATTGCCCGTTTGGGCTTCCATTAAAATGGCTGATGGTGCAATGGTCTCAAATGCGAATGATGGTTGAATTTGAAACGCACATATGACAGCACTAAGACACAATATGTAAGCGCCCCTGACATATGAAAAAATCACATGACCCCCGAAATTATTTTATTGTTGTAAAATTCCTGCGCCATTTATGCCCATTTGATCTAGGACGTCAACAGTCTCTCTTGCTTTTTGCAAATTATCAAATGGCCCGAGCGAAACTGATTTGAAAGTCTCGCCGTTAGAGGCATAATATGGAGAAATTTTTAAATCACCATAAGATTGCAACTGTGATTGCAGGCGCTGCACATTGGCCTCTGATCGAAATACGCCAACCTGTACACGATATTGCGGAAAATTAAGCGTAGCAGGCTGAGAAGGCTGGAACGCATTTTGTTGCGATACAGGCGCTGATTCTGATAAGCCATAAGCAGCAGATGCCTGATATTCACCAATAATGCCAGCAATAGGGTCCGCACCCGAAGATTTAGGCGCAGGATCATTTGCAATAGGCGCCATCGGCGATGAAGGCGTTTGATTGCTCGCGGAGATAATTTGATCCACAGGATTCGCCGTTTTCTTGGTAAAAAGTGTCTTATCATAAAGCTGTGCAGCGCCGGCCTCCCCCGTCTTTTTATCCTCAAGCGAAGCAATCATAATACTATCTTGTGAGGTTTCTCTATAGCCTTTACCATAGACCTTTTCACCACTGGGAGACACAAGCACAACATTACGCGGAGGATCAACCTGCCTTACCGAAACGCGCGCCAAGCCGGCATTTTTAAATCCGAGTCTCTTCGCGCCCTCTTTGGACATATCAATAATCCGATTATCAGCGAATGGACCGCGATCATTCACACGTACATATAATTTACGTCCATTATCTAGATTAGTCACCTCAACATAGCTGGGCAAGGGCAACGTTTTATGCGCCGCAGAGACCTTATTCATATCGAAGACTTCTCCATTGGCTGTTTTTCTGCCATGAAAATAATCTCCATACCAAGATGCGACACCTGTCTCATGGTAAGAATTGCTGTAACGTGGTTTATACCACTGCCCCTTAATCTGATAAGGTTTCCCGACCTTCTGCTTTTCATATTTAACATCATCCGAATCATAATAGCCCGAAGACGCCACATCGCCACTTAAATAACTATCATTGGTGCTACATGCCGCCAGAAATACAGCAAACACAGAAATATAAATTTTATAATTTACAGCCATAACGAACCCGAATATGCTCTCTTTAAATATATAAATGCGTAAAAAAGTTAAATCTTCTTAAAACATATTCACAATAGTTCAAGAATCAATCTTGTGATATGGATTTTTTTTAAGCATTACATCACAGGAAACGCCCAGCTATGTCAAAGATCAACTCATTTTTTCAGAATATCACCAAAGATAAACATGTTATTATCACCATTATTTTATGCTTTACCTTTCTCTTTGCAGGGTGGACAGCGGGAAGCTCTTTTGCCTATAGATCAGGATATGCTGATGCAGAAAAACAACAAAACAAAACACAGCTTAATGAAGATAAAGTCCGTGTGACAACTGAAATCGAGGCTCTGCTGGCAGCTGCAAGAACTGCGCGTCATAATCTGCTTATTCGTTATAAAGGGGAGACAGTGCGCGATTTTCTTACCCTTTTATCTGCCCATATGAAAGGCGCAGGTCAAATTTGCTCGGCTTATATGACGCTTGATACAGATAAAGCTCTGATGAATTACTGCAAAAATGCCATCATTCCACAGGTCAAAGATAATCGTAATTTTATGCTCAATTATCTGAATGAACAAGGGCTAAATAGTGGGCATTAGATATGTTCGAGACGCTTAGAAACCGATAAACCATGCGCCTCAAGGCCCTCAGCATTGGCAATGGTCACAGCATGCTGCCCAATATTTTTTAAACTTTTTGAATCGCATTTGATCAATGTCGTGCGCTTCATAAAATCTAAAGTCCCAAGCCCAGACGCAAAACGCGCCGTGCGATCCGTTGGTAAAACATGATTGGGGCCACCAACATAATCTCCGATAGCCTCGGGCGTGTAGTGACCGATAAAAATTGCTCCGGCATGCTTTATATGTTGAATAATAACTTCGGCATCCTCTACGCAGAGCTCAAGATGTTCCGGGGCGAATCTATTAGAAATCTCAGTCGCCTCAATCAGTGTTTCCGTCACAATGATAACGCCATAATCCTGCCATGACTTCGCAGCAATCTCTTTTCGTGAAAGCGTTTTTAAATATTCCCCAATATGCTGTTTTACATTTTCAGCTAAATCAGATGAATCTGTTACCAAAATCGCCTGCGCGAGAGGATCGTGCTCAGCTTGTGATAATAAATCAAGTGCAACATATTCAGCATTTGCGGTCGCATCTGCCAGAACCAGAACCTCTGATGGGCCAGCAATCGAATCAATACCAACTTTACCAAAAACCTGCCTTTTGGCTTCGGCAACATAAGCATTTCCCGGCCCAGTAATCTTATCGACTGGTTTAATCATATCCGTCCCATAAGCCAATGCCGCAACAGCCTGCGCGCCACCAATCTTATAAATTTCATCAACGTCACAGATTTTCAAAGCATAAAGTATCGCAGGATGCAAGTGCCCCTGCGGGGCAGGCACAACAGCTACAACCCGCGCGACGCCTGCGATTTTTGCTGGAATAATATTCATCACAGCTGACGAAGGATAGCTCGCCGCACCGCCCGGAACATATACACCAGCTGCATCAACAGGCGTATAACGCATCCCTAAATAGACCCTTTCCTGATCTTCGTAATAATCATGTTTAGGAAGTTGCCGCTGATGAAAAGACATAATACGCTTTTTAGCAAATAATAAAGCATCCTTAATATCCTGTGAGAGATGTCTTTCAGCGTCGGCCAAATCGACAGCATTGACCTTTAAGGAGCCTAATGTAGCCTCAGCATCATCAAAGCGCTGTGTGTAATTGAGAACAGCTTTATCTCCATTTTGACGCACATCAGAAATAATATCAGAAACAGTTTGCGCAATATCCTGCGCTTCTCCGCGCGTGGCAGTTAATATCTTCGAAAAACTGCTTTCAAAATCAGGATCACAGGTTGCTAGGAAAAAAGGCATCAGAATATCTTGAGTATAAAAAGAAAAATGCCCACACGCATGTGAGCATTCATATGAATATAAAAGATAAGTCCAAAAGACTTAAGATGCTTTTTTGGTAAATTGCTCAGAAAAAGCATTTAGGCGGCCATCTAGAGGCTCAGATGCTTCTTTAGAAACAGAAATGAACAAATCGCCTAATTTGGTCGCTTGCTCAACGCACTGTTCAAAAGCTTGTTTTGAAAGCTGAGTTTGAATGGTCACAAACTGGTCAATTGTACGAACATTTGAAAATTCTTTTGCAGCAGCAATAGTTTGCTCCATATTTTGTTTTGAAGCAGCAACAGCCTCAGCAGTGATTTTCTCAGCGCCTTTAGCTGCAATATTAGCGGATTGCATCATCGCATCAAGATTATCTTTTGCAAAGCTAGAAAATGTATCAACATTTTTTGCAATAGAATCAATGCCGCTTTTGAACATATCCTCGGCTTGAGTTTGGGATTTTTTGGTTGCCATCTTTAATTTTCTCCAGGTTATTAAGTATGTTTGCCATTTTTGTGCGGCGCAACATAAAAGTTTTTTAGACGATTTTCCAAGCATTGTCAAGGGAAAAAGCCGAAATACACCTTGCTCTTATATGGTAAATAAAGCGATAATTCAAGCGACAACTTGATAAAATTATACCGATCTTTCATGATTTAGGTTATAACTCGTAAAATATGCGTAATTAAAGTGAATTGAAAAAATGACTCATACAAAAATGCTCATTATAGGCTCAGGCCCTGCTGGCTTGACGGCGGCAATTTATGCAGCGCGCGCAATGATAACGCCCATGATCGTGGCCGGAGGACAGCCCGGAGGGCAATTGACCATCACTACAGATGTTGAGAATTATCCGGGATTTGCAGATCCTGTTCAGGGGCCAGAACTTATGGAGGAAATGCGCAAACAAGCCATACGCTATGGGACACATTATGAAGAGGATATTGTTACAGAAATTGACACGCAGGTGCGTCCTTTTAAAGCGAAACTCATGAGCGATAAGGTGATTACAGCTGACACAGTCATTATTTCAACGGGTGCGCAGGCAAAATGGCTTGGGCTAGCCTCAGAGGATAAATATAAAGGGTTTGGCGTATCAGCATGTGCAACATGTGATGGATTTTTCTATCGCAATAAAGGTGTTGCGGTCGTGGGCGGAGGGAATACTGCCGTTGAAGAGGCATTATTTTTGACAAATTTCGCGTCAAAAGTGTATCTTTTTCATAGGCGCGACACGTTACGCGCAGAGCAACTGCTGCAGGAGCGCTTATTTGCACATGAAAAAATAGTATTTATGCCTGATATGGTCACTGAGGAAATTCTCGGCCAAGAGACTCCATTTGGCGTAAATGGTATCCGAATGCGCAACACAAAAACCGGTGAGATATCAGATTACGCAGTTGATGGGGTTTTCATTGCGATAGGACATAAGCCGAACACTGATATTTTCCGTGATCATCTTGATATGGATGATGAAGGCTATATTAAGGTCTCGAAGGGGACTGTTAATAGTTCTGTCCCGGGAATATATGCTCCGGGTGATGTGAGCGATAAAATCTATCGTCAGGCGGTTACAGCGGCTGGTATGGGATGCATGGCGGCGCTTGATGCTGCACGCTATCTCGAAACGCTTTAGTAATATTGGCATATTTCTCGCATGAAATTTAATGTGAAGAAAATTTCTTGAAATCAGTAAAAAAAACGTGCATAAGGTGAGCAGTTATATTTGCTTTATTGCATTATGTTACAATATTTTGACTTTTTATAGGGCGGTGACCGTGGATATTATTGGGATTACAACATCAGAAGATCATTTTCAGACATTGGAACAAATTGGTGTTTCAAAAATTTATCGCAATCTTGGCATAGAGGCTCTCTATGAGCATGCCATCAAAAATAATGAAGGTGAGCTTGCCGCTGGCGGTGCACTAACCGTTAAAACTGGTGTGCATACAGGCCGTTCTGCGCAAGATAAATTCACCGTGCGCGATGAAAATTCTGAAGATAAAGTCTGGTGGGACTCTAATAAATCTATCACTCCAGAGGCTTTTGACCAACTCGAGCAAGATTTTTATGCCCATATGAAGGGGAATGACTATTATGTGCAGGATCTTTTCGGGGGAGCAGATGACACGCATAAGCTTCCTGTCCGTATCGTCAATGAGCCTGCATGGCACTCACTTTTTATCCGTCACCTTCTCCGTCGTCCTGAGGCTTCTGATCTTAAAGGCTTTCAACCAGAATTTACGATTATCAACCTTCCATCTTTTAAAGCTGACCCAAAGAAATATGGTATCCGCAGCGAAACAGTTATCGCGGTCAACTTCACAAAGCGTATGATTTTGATTGGTGGAACATCTTATGCTGGTGAGACTAAAAAATCTGTCTTTACAGTTTTGAACTATCTGCTTCCAGAGAAAAATGTCATGCCAATGCATTGCTCAGTCAATGTTGGATCAAACAATGATGCAGCAGTATTTTTTGGTCTGTCTGGGACTGGAAAAACAACACTTTCTGCTGACCCAAATAGAATTCTTATTGGTGACGATGAGCATGGCTGGTCAGAAAATGGCTTATTTAACTTTGAGGGAGGATGCTACGCGAAAGTTATCCGCTTGTCCCGTGACGCTGAGCCAGAAATTTATGATGCCGTCAATTCATATGGTTCCGTCCTTGAAAATGTTGTTCTGGACGAGCATACAAGACAGCCAGATTTTGATGATGCGACCCTTGCGGAAAATTCACGTGGTGCTTATCCGATTGATTACATTCCAAATGCGTCCTTAAGTGGAAAGACTGTCCATCCAAAAAATATTATCATGTTGACGGCTGATGCATTTGGTGTGTTGCCTCCGATTGCGAAACTGACAGCCAATCAGGCCATGTATCATTTTCTTTCTGGTTACACTGCGAAAGTTGCTGGAACTGAAAAAGGCGTCACTGAGCCTCAGGCCACATTTTCAACATGTTTTGGCGCACCATTTATGCCGCGTCATCCATCAGAATATGGCAATCTTTTGAAAAAACTTATCGGTGAGCATGGTGTAAATTGCTGGCTTGTAAATACAGGTTGGACTGGCGGAAAATATGGTGTTGGTCATCGTATGCCAATCAAAGCAACACGCGCGCTTTTAAATGCTGCGCTTGATGGGTCTTTAAATAATGCTGAATTCCGTACGGATGTGAATTTTGGCTTTAAAGTTCCTGTTGCTGTTCCGGGTGTTGACACAAAAATACTTGACCCAAGATCAACATGGAATAATCCAGAAGAATATGATATTCAGGCTTTACAGCTTTTGAGCATGTTTATTGATAATTTTGCAATTTACGAAGAGCACATTACGTCTGACGTTAAATCAGAAGCATTGAAAGCCTCTGCATAATATTTTTTATTTTACGAGATAGAAAAGGCCTGCTTTTGCAGGCCTTTTTTTATGTGTTATACCAAAAGCCCTAAATAATTTGAGACATCCAGGGCTTTTGGTAGAGCGCCCGA
>JBCCNR010000077.1:0-7361 GCA_039025725.1 Pseudomonadota bacterium
CTATGACTATGAGGGGTTGGATAGTCTTGTGCCTCTTGCGGAAGAACTGACAAAACATAATAAAAATTATAAATTCCTTCTTGTGGGGGATGGCCCTGCACGTTCTGCGCTGGAAGAAAAAATTCATGCAAGAAGATTGAAGTCTCAGTTTATTCTGACAGGGCGCGTGCCGCATAAAAATGTACATGATTATTATGCCCTCTGTGATGCAATGATTTATCCGCGAAAATCCATGCGCCTTACGGAGACAACAACGCCGTTAAAGCCTCTGGAGGCAATGGCCTCTGGTAAGCTTGTTTTTTTAACAGATATTGGCGGTCATAAAGAGCTTGCGGTTAATCATGAAACTGCAATTTTTATTCCTCAGAATATGGAGCCTGAAGAGACAGCAAAGCGGATAGACAGCCATCTTGATGCAAAAAATCTTCAGGAAGAGATTATAAAAAATGCCTATGAATATGTCAAAGATGTACGTTGTGCAGATAGTGTTGCGAAAAATTACTATATTTTCTAAATATTCATAATTGGCATAGGCTCGTCTTTTTGCAGCAGCTCAATCGTAACATTTTCCGGCGATAAAATGAGAGTTCGATAACCATTTTTTGGCGGCTGTATCACATTTATATCATGCGTTAAAAGCTTCTGATATGTTTTGTAGATATCCTCTACTTCGAAGCTGATTGAAAGAGCTTGCATAGTGTCTGAAACAATATCGGGGTCCCAGTCATAACGTAAACGCAAAATCAGAGAAGACGTCTCTTTAGCCCATGCTGCATCATCTGGTGCTGCCAAAGAAATAATCGTGTAGCGCTTTGTTTGAAAGGTCTCACGAGAGAGCTCTATCAGGCCTAGTATATTGCAATAAAAATCTAGACTTTTTTCAATATTTTTAACAGCGATTGTTAGATTTAAAAAGCGCATTTTATAACTGCCCACACGCCCTAACTACGATTATATATATCCTCAAGCCTTACAATATCATCCTCACCAAGATAGCTTCCGGATTGGACTTCAATAAGCTGCAAATCATCCTTGCCAATATTTGTAAGACGATGGACAGCCTCACGCGGGATATATGTTGACTGATTTTCACTGAGCTTTAAAATTTTATCACCATTAACCACCTCTGCAATGCCGCGCACAACAACCCAGTGCTCAGCTCTATGGAAGTGTTTTTGCAAAGAAAGAGAAGCTTCCGGATAAACAGTAATACGCTTCACCTGATAGCGATCTCCGTTGCTGATAGATTCATACCAGCCCCATGGACGGTAAACGCGGCTAGGAGTCACAGCTTCTGTACGCCCTTGTTCTTTAAGGGTTTCTATAACTGATTTTACATCCGCTGCATTATCCTTATGCGAAACAAATATAGCATCCTCAGTTGCGATAACAGACGTATCATCCATCTGTGAGACGGCAATAAGACGCTGGCTGGCATTATGTATCAGGCAATTTTTGACACTCTCTGTCGTTACAACATGACCACCATAAATAGCATTGCCATTATCGTCTTTTTCGGCGATATCATACAGGCTTTTCCATGTGCCGGCATCTGACCATGTAAAATCAGCGGTGACAACAGCCGCATGTTCGGTTTTTTCCATGACTGCATAATCGATAGAAAGTGACTTCGCGTCTTTATAATGCTCAGATGGAATAATCATCCCCATATCATCACTTGCATGCGTAAGAGCTTCTTGCACCGCATTATAAGTGTCAGTGTCACTCTTTTTATATTCATCTATAAGTGTTTTGGGCGCAAAGATGAAATTTCCAGAATTCCAGACATATCCTTGTTCTAAATAATTTTTTGCAGTTTCTACGTCAGGCTTTTCAACAAATTTATCAATTTTTGCGGCTTCAGTGCCGGATAAAGTCTTACCTTTTGCGATATAACCATATGCTGTCGAAGGTTCAGAAGGAGTAATACCAAATGTTACGATATTGCCCAAATCTGCAGCAGGCAGAGCATTGCTAATGCTATTATGAAACTTATTCAATCCTGAAATAACATGATCAGATGCAAAAACGGCCACAAGATGCTCAGGGAAATGTGTTTGAGCATGTAATGCAGATAAAAGAACAGCTGGACCAGAGTTTTGCGCAGAGGGCTCCGCAATGATTTGCGCCTTACAATGAATCTGTTGTAGTTGATGACACACCAAAAATTTCATGCTGTTATTTGTGATGATGACAGCATCTTCTTCAAATACGGCTTGTATACGTAACAGCGTCTCCTGAAAAAGCGTGTGCTCACCAGTGAAATTGATAAATTGTTTTGGATAGTCCCTGCGTGACACTGGCCATAATCTTGTGCCCGATCCACCACATAATATAACGGGTACAACGTTTTTTATTTTTTCAGCTAACATGAATCTGTCTTAAAGTTAATGAGACACCTAAGCCAGTGATGATTTTGGCAAAGTTTGTACCTATTTCATAAGGGCCTGCTTCATATGTTATCATCACGAAGTTAGGTGTCTGAAGTTAATAAGCATTTTGCGGGCGAATAACTGCCCAAATTGTTTTAAATAAAATCTTAAGGTCAAGCCAAAAAGAAAGCTTACTCTCATATTTTAAGTCATATTTGATACGACCAAGCAATTTATTATCTGTATCTGTTTCTCCGCGGTAGCCCTTAACCTGAGCATATCCAGTTATGCCGGGCAGAACATTGTGGCGATGTGTATAGTTTGGCACACGTTCGGAGAATTCTTTATCATGTGCCACCGCATGCGGTCGCGGCCCAACAATCGACATTTCGCCCAAAAGGACATTAAAGATCTGAGGCAATTCATCAAGGCTTGTCATGCGTAAAAAAGCACCGATTTTTGTAATACGTGCATCGCCGCGCTTGGCTTGTTGAATATGATGCCCATTATCCATAACTGTCATTGTGCGGAACTTGAAAATCTTAAAAATTTTACCATTTTTCCCAACGCGATCTTGCTTAAAAAAAACTGGCCCTTCGCTTTCGCGCTTGATCATGATTGCAAAGATTAAAAATAACGGTGATGTCAGGATAAGAACCGTAAGTGCAATCAATGCATCAAAAATATATTTTCCAATATGCGTATAAAATATATTGCTCTTTCTGGAGCGCGTGCTTTTGTTCTGTGATGATAAAATTGTTTGAGACATGTTTATTCTCCAAAATATCAAATCAAAAATATATTTACTTCAAAAGATTACCCATCAATAACGAAGTGCTCACTTTTCTCGAAGGCAACCATAGATAAGTTTCCCGAAAGATATGCACCTGTATCAAGATTAAACCGGTTTGGCAATGCCTCGATTCTTTCAGCAGGTGTATGACCGTGAACAATACGTTTTTCAAAAATTTTCTGACTATCTATAAAACTTGTGCGAATTGTCGTCAGGTCTTTATCATTTTGCGCATTTATCGAATATTTTGGATTGATACCAGCATGTACAAAAAAATAGTCTCCAGCTGTATAAGATAGTCTCATATTTGCAAAAAATTCCTTATGTGCTGTAGGAATATTTTCTTTAAGCTCTTTTGCCATGTCTTGCAGGTTCTCAGGAGTAAAAGGACGCTTGGGAACATGAACATCATATGAGCGCAAAGTTTCAATCCCACCATATTCCAACCAGAGAACATTTTTTTCAGGAGCTTCCATGAAATATTGCATAAATTGTTCGTGATTGCCGGTCAAAAAAACATGACCTATATATGAAGGAAGGTCGTTTATAAGAATATCAATAACTTTTGAGGATGCTGGACCACGATCAATATAGTCCCCCATACCAACAAAGATATTTTTCTTATTGCTATGATGAATGAGATCAGAGTAAAGCAAATTGACTTTATGTTTTAAAAGATCAGCACATCCGTGGATGTCCCCAATTGCATAGATGCGCACTCCGTCTGGCAGGGCAAATTTACGACGCTCACTATAGCTGCGTATTTTTTTCGTAGGGGCTGATTTCGGAGAGATAAAGCTTGTGATTGCATTCCACATAATTACCCTCGCATGAGAAAAAACTTAAATTTAGCCTTTAAATAGCCTTCAGTAAAAATGCTGCACTGCCACAAAAGCTGCTTCAAATTAATATAATATTCATAATTTTGCAAGAAAAAATTAACTTTATAATTGCAAGCCTTTTGGTGATAAATCTGTTAAAGAGAAATCATAACAGAATTTTGATTCCACAAAATCGATTATAATGGCTTTCTATTTTAAATACACATTTGCGACATGCTCTTATAAATTATCGCGTTTGAAAACTTTGCCTGCAATATTGGGGTCTGATATTGCCTATAATTTCCTTTTAACCAGAGCCGATATTTATTTAGGCTGGGGATATAAAAAGCGTTCAAAGCAAACTCAGGACAAAGCTCGTTATTTTAAGAAACCTTTTTACTTCCTTGAGGATGGTTTTCTGCGATCGCTTTATCCAAGCAAGTATGGCGAGCCTCCTTTATCCATTACTCTTGACAGAAAAGCACCATATTTTGACGCATTTCGGGTGACAGACCTGGAAGAGATGATACAAAATACAGATCTAACTTCTGAGCAAACTCAGGAAGCACGCGAAGCTATCGCTTTTTTCACCACAGAGCATCTCAGTAAATATTGTCTTTCAGCCAATCATATGTCCAAGCCTCCTGAAGATTTTGGTAAAGGATCGCTCTTGTTGATTGATCAAACATTAGGCGATGACTCCTTGAATTATGGTGGTGTCACTGATCATGTGATTTCAGATATGCTGAGTGATCTTAAAGAAAATTATGAAGGTCATAAGATTTTTCTAAAAACTCATCCTGATGTTGTCTCTGGGAAATCTAAAAGCTGTTTTTCTGATCTGTTAGAAGATGTGCATGTTCTGGATGCGGATATTTCACTCGCGGCGCTTTTATCAAAGCGTCCAAAAGTTATAAGTTTAACGTCGCTTGCTGGGTTTGAAGCTTTGCTGCATGGATGCAAAGTCATCACATATGGTCTGCCATGGTATGCAGGATATGGCCTAACGGAAGATCGCCACAAAGATATCACTATTTTTAAAGAGAGACGGTCTGCCCAATCTTTGGAAAAGCTCTTTTACATCGCTTATTTTAAATATTGTCGTTACTTTAATCCTGCAACTCTGACGAAAGGCTCCTTCTGGGATGTTGCAACATATCTTGCGCATAGTGCACGGCATGCAAGACGCCTCGCAGGAACGCTCTATTGTTTTGGTTTTCGTCCGTGGAAAAGAAAAGATATTCAGCCCTTTTTAAAAACACCTTTCAATCATATAAAATATGTGTCCTCCAAGCGTGATGCTATCGCAAAAGGTATCTTAGAGGATAAAAGTGCTAAAATTTTTGTATGGAGCTATAAACAACAAGAAGATATTTCCAGTTTGAAAGACCAGAGACAAGATATTGATATCATCAGGGTAGAGGATAGCTTTATAAGATCATATGGGCTTGGAACAGATTTTATTCCACCATTATCCCTCGCTTTTGACAGCCAAAATCTTTATTTCCACTCTGGCCCTGATGCGCCATCTGACATTCAAAATTATATTCAGCAAGATACGCCCTTTTATCTTAAAGCGCGCGCGGAAAATCTTCTGGAAATGGTGAATACGCATAATATTAGCAAATATAATCTCGATGATACCAGAGATGATGACATAAAGACCACCAAGCCAATTTTACTTGTGATTTGTCAGGTTGCAGGCGATGCTTCGTTGGTCTATGGTGGACTCCCCGCCACGATAAAATCTAATGCTGACATGCTAAAATATGCACGCACATCCTTCCCGGAGCACTTTATTATCTGCCGTAGGCACCCTGATGTTGTGCGTCGTCATCGCTCTGACGGTTTAACAGATGATATTTTAGAAAAATATGCAGATCATGTAAATGTAAAAGGGTCTATTTTATCTATGATCGCTCTTGCTGATGATATTTTATGTCTGACATCTCTATCGGGTTTTGAGGCTCTATTGCGCGGTAAGAATGTTCATATTCTCGGGAAACCTTTTTATGCAGGGCATGGTTTTTGTGCCAATGAAGATAAACCATCCCGAAATATTATTGACCTTGTGAGAGCTTCTCTTATTGACTATCCGATCTATAAAGATACAGATAATATGAGCTTGCCATATGGTACGCCAGAGCGTGTCATTCATAAAATCATTGCACAGAAAAACCCGTTGACCCATCCTTTGAAATATATCCATCTGCGAAGTCATGTGATGAAGCGCCTCTATCAACTCAAAAAAATCATTTTTGGGTAAGGCATGACTGTTGATCTCAAACATGATATTACAAAAAATATCTTGCTATTGCAGGGTCCAGTCGGACCTTTCTTTTCCGGGCTGCGCGAATATTTTCTCAAAAATGGTGCAGATAAAGTCGTTAAAATAAACTTTAATGCCGGAGACGATTTTTATTACCGAGATGGAGATATCATACGTTTCAAGGACCCTCTGCATAAGCTTGAAGAATTTTATCAGAATATAGCGCAGACTCATAAAATTGAAGCAGTCTATCTTTTCGGAGATTGCAGGCCCATCCATCAAATCGCAGTCAAACTTTTTGATACATTAAATATTCCCGTTTATGTTTTCGAGGAAGGTTATATTCGTCCGCATTATATAACTCTGGAAAAGGGTGGGGTGAATGCGAAATCCAATGTTCCACGTGCAATTTCAGCAATGCGCGGCAAAGTCCCTGAGCCCCCGACATTGCATCATAAACAGCTTGGATATGGGTTTTACAAAAAAATGATACATTTTGCTGTGACCTATTTTATGCTGATATATATCTTTAGCAGGAAATATCCTTTTTATAAGCACCACAAACCTTTAACATTTATTGATATGTTGGGGTGGGGGCTGTCCTATCTCAGAAAGCCCTTTTATCGGATTTGTGATAAAATGACGCAGCAGCGCCTGTTAAAGCATCATCGTAAATCCTTCTTTTTTGTCCCTCTTCAGGTCTATAATGATGCTCAGGTTAAATATCACAGCACATATTTTGATGTAAAAGACTTTATTGAAGATGTGCTTGTATCTTTCTCCAGACATTCTGAACCTGACATGAAGCTGGTTATCAAGCACCATCCGCTTGATCGTGGCCACCGCAATTATAAGAGTTTTATTCGCTTTAGAGCCAGAACACTCGGTATATCCAATCGTATTCATTATGTGCATGAGGTAAATTTACCCAAATTCCTCAAGGCAGCCAAAGGGACAATAGTGATCAATTCGACGGTCGGGCTCTCTTCCTTGTTTCATGATACAGCTGTAAAGGTTATGGGAGACGCTTTTTACGACATAGGAGGGCTGACATATCAATGTCATTTAAATAATTTTTGGACAGCAAATTGTAAGGTTAATAGAGA
>JBCCNR010000078.1:0-7262 GCA_039025725.1 Pseudomonadota bacterium
CAATGGTGGAGTACCCTATCCGGTCATTGAGAAGGTGAACGGAGATATCCCAGACCTTCTTGATAGTAATGTCTTAAATAAACTTATTACACTTATAAAGCGTACCGAGATTCAACCAAGCATCGTCATTACAAATGTAAATGATCTGAAATTGGCGGAGATTGTGACAAAGCTTAAAGTTGATGATCTCAGTGTCTTTCCGGAGAGTGATTTCCGTATTGAGCGAGTGTCTGAGACCCCTTTGCCAACTAAATATTATGAGAATACCAGATTTTATACTTATCGTATTCTGCCGGGATATTATGAATATTATGCTCTTGTTTTTGGAAATATCCCCAAAGATAAGGCTGTGGACATCAGAATTCATGCTGAATGTTTTACCGGAGATTTCTTAGGATCTCTGAAATGCGATTGTGGGCCGCAGCTCCAAAAAGCGCTTAAAATGTTTGGGGATCAGGAAAGTGGTATTTTGATTTATCTCCGTCAAGAAGGTCGGAATATAGGTCTTTTGAATAAAATGCGGGCTTATCATTTGCAACATAAAGGTATGGATACGGTTGACGCCAATCTTGCCCTTGGGTTCGACATAGATGAGAGAGACTATACCGCAACTGCGCTTATGCTTAAAGATTTAGGCGTGACATCTATTGCGATGCTCACCAACAATCCGAAAAAAATTGATGCGATGAAGAAACATGGTATAAAAGTTACAAAGCGCGTTGCGCATTATACTGAAACTCAGAAGCATAATGAAAATTATATTCAAACCAAACAAACGAAGATCGGCCACTTGCCGTCATAAGAATGTTAAAAATTTTCTATTGTGCAGGTAAGTTTTGTTTGGTGTAACCCATCGCTTCAATATCGAAATCCAGTAGATTGAGTATTCCTAAAATTCAGTACTAATATTGTTAGGATCAAACTATAATTTAGGGCCAGCCCTCATTAAATGGTTTGATATAACCTCAAAGGCTATCTATCGCATTTTCCATGCGCTGAATTATTTTTTCACTTCCAAGCAAATAGATAATGACTTCCATTTCCGGACCATGGCTCATACCCGTTAGAGCTTGACGTAATGGCATAAAAAGTTTCTTCCCATTGCGTCCAGAAGTTGCTTTAAGAGTATTCGTCCAGATCTTCCAAACATCTGTTGACCAATCAAGCTTTTGAAGTTCTGATAAAGCCAATGTGAGATAGTCTTTATCTTCTGGGATAGCGATATTTTCAGGATTTCCAAAAATAATATGATACCACTCTGCGACATCAGAAAAATATTTAAGGTTAAATTTCACACCATTCCAAAATTTCGCATCTGCTTCTGGTGCGTGTTTTTTTAATCGTATTTCGATTTCTGAAAAATCATAAGAGGCAACAATCTGACTGTTTAAATTTTCCATATCATGCGTGACAAATCTCGCGGGAGAATGCGATATACGCGAAATGTCAAAGCCACCAACAATATCTTTCAACATTTTATGTGGCTCAACAGGGTCAGATGTCCCAATGCGCGCCAAATAAGATAATATAGTTTGTGGCTCCAGACCCTTCTCACGAAGAGAGCGCACAGAAAGACCACCAATGCGTTTTGAAAGCTTCTCTCCCTTATCATCTGTCAAAAGCGGATGATGCGCAAATTTTGGAACTTCAGCACCAATAGCTTTAAAAATTTGAACCTGCACAGCTGTATTTGTCACATGATCTTCGCCACGGATAATATGCGTAATTTTATAATCTGCATCATCAATAACTGAACATAAGGTATAAAGATATGACCCATCAGCACGGATCAGAACAGGGTCGGACACTGTTGCTGCATCAATAGCAACCTCTCCTCTTATGAGGTCGGTGAATTCTATCATCTCATGCGTCAGTTTAAAGCGCCAATGTGGCTTTTGACCCGCATCATCATATGATTTTCTCTGCTCTTCAGTCAACGCAAGAGCAGATCTGTCATAAATAGGTGGCTTACCACGCGCAAGTAATCTTTTGCGCTTGCGCTCTAACTCTTCAGGAGTTTCATAACATGGATAAAGCAAACCTTTTGCGATAAGCTCATCCCTGATCTTATTATAACGTACATAACGCTCAGACTGCTTAAATACTTCATCATAAGTCAGGCCCAACCATGTTAAGTCTTCCTGAATGGCTTGAGAAAATTCTTCCGTTGAGCGCTCTTCATCTGTATCATCAAGGCGCAATAAAAATGTTCCACCATGCTTCCGACAGAATAAAGAATTCATCAAAGCAGTGCGAATATTTCCAACGTGAATCAGTCCTGTTGGAGACGGAGCAAAACGTAATTTTACCGACATGACCCTTCCTAATTATTTTACCTACGCGTAATCGCTTTATAGACAGACAAAACCTCACGACACATGCGCTCAGTTGAATAGAGCTCACTGACACGCTTGCGCCCCAAAGATGACATACGAACACGCTCAGTTTCTTTTAATGATAAGGCTTTATCCAGACCATGCGCCAAAGCATTTGGATTATTTGCCTCAAAAAGAAACCCTGTTTCACCATCTTGTATTGTTTCGCAAAACCCTCCATGGGATGAGGCAACAACCGGTTTCCCCATAAGCTGCGCCTCGATAGGGATGCGCCCGAAAGATTCTGGCTTTGTGCTTGGGGCAACAACAATATTAGAAATGGCATAGGCTGCCGGCATATCCAGACACCCTCCCGGTAATAAAATATACCCGTCAAGCTGAGATTTATGAATTTTTGCCAGAACTTTATCCGCATAAGCATCTTTACCGGCATGTACGTCCCCCGGGCAAACACATACGAAATCTTTGCGCTTTTTTAAAAGCTCTTTGACGGCGTCAATCAAAATCATATGACCTTTTAATTGCGTAATACGACCGGGCAGCAAGATAACATTACGTAGATCATCCACAAGCCCCCACGATTTTATAAGCTGCTCAATACGCTGTCGTGTCACATGTTCAGGCGCAAAATGCGAGAGGTTAATCCCACGCTTCACAGTGTGGACTTTTGTTGTGACATCTGGATAACGTTTTTTAAGCTCAGCTGTGATAAAATCCGACACAGATATGATCGCATCCCCTTTAACCATGATCCCATTATATGTTTTCTTGAAAAGGCTCTGTTCAGAATATAAACCGTGATAAGTCGTTATGAATTTTGCGCCCATGCGCCGTGCAGCATAATAGGCACTCCAAGCCGGAGCACGCGAACGACAATGCACAATATTAACCTTATGATTTTTAATAATCTCCGCAATAGAAGAGATATTCTTATAAATTGTCCAGGGCATTTTTAATGCAACAGGCATTGCAATATGCTTCGCGCCCACACGCTCGAGCTCTTCGACAAGGTGACCGCCCTGAGATATAACAAGCGCCTTATGTCCCTCCTTCACAAGAGTATGTGCAATATCAACTGTACTTCGCTCTGCACCGCCTGAGACAAGTTGCGGGATAATTTGCAAAACAGTCAGATCTATGGTGTTATCAACTTTGAAACCCATGCGCTTAAAAATACCCTTTCACGATGTAAAGCTTTTCCATTATTAGGTCAAAGATGACAAAGACACAATATATTTCAAATCATAAATCTCTAAAACTTGCATATCTTTACGAGCCCCCCTCAAAAGATAAAAAAGACATGGCCGAAATTATATTTCTATCAGGATTTCGCTCAGATAAATTTGGGACAAAAGCGAGCTTTCTGGCAAACTATATCGCTTCACAAGGTTATGGTTATTTAAGGTTTGATTATTCAGGACATGGTACATCTGAAGGTGAATTTTCTGAGCTATGCTTAACGGACTGGATAAAAGATACACGCCTTATGATAGATAATATTTTACCTTCTGAAAAACCTATTATCATTATTGGGTCTTCGATGGGGGGATGGATTGCACTCAAGCTTTTACCTGAATTACAAAAAATACGTAAAACAGCCTTTCTAGGCCTCGCGCCTGCCCCTGACTTTACAAAACTTATGATGCCAGAACGCTATATCCCCGAAAATCAGAAACTGTTGGCCAAACAAGGCTATATGGAGGTTGCATGTGATTATGATGTTGATAATACACCTTATATCATTACCCAGAAATTTCTGGAAGACGGAGATAAAAATGCTATCACCGATGCAGAAATTCCATATGATGGACCTGTACGGATACTTCAAGGCATGTTAGATGATGATGTTCCGTTCAAACATGCTTTATTGATATCAGAATTATTGCGGTCAGAAAATGTGATCATCGAACTTATTAAAGACGGAGCACATAATCTTTCAAGACCACAAGATTTAATTCATATAGCCAGCCATGTTGCACTTTTGATAGAACATATGCAACATGGTGATTTAATCAGTGAAGCTGAATAAATATGCATCCAGATGTTGTAGAACTCTTACAATTTTATCGATCAGTCACAGGAACATGTGCAAAACGTGTGCTTTTCGATGTTTTAGAAACTTTATGGAATTTGAATAAAGATGTAACGCTGTGTGGTGTCGGATATACTGACCCATTTTTAGATATCTATCACAAACGTGACATAAAATGTATTGCGCTTCAATCCGCATATTCTGGTATTTATACACGTTCACATGATAATCACTATCTTGCAGCCCTTGTGCATGAGACTGAATTGCCATTAGAAGATGCAAGCCAAAACCATATTTTATGCGCACATTTGCTAGAACATACATATTCGCCCGACCTTTTTATGGGTGAGATTTCGCGCGTGCTTTCTCCGCAAGGGGAAGTCATTTTTATCGTGCCTAATCGCCGTGGTTTATGGGCGCGTTTTGAGCATACCCCTTTTGGTAGTGGTCAACCCTATACAATTTCACAATTGCGTCATCTGTGCGAAAGCCATAGTCTTCTTATAACAGAGCAAACATGTGCTCTGTTTTTTCCGCCGAAAGACCATCCGCCAATCAGGCTTTATGTTAATCTCGCCGAATATATCGGACGCAAATCATTTCTCTCTCATTATGGCGGCGTACATATTATTAAAGCTGTAAAGCGTGCTTACATTCCGCCCAAATTGCATCAACCCTCATTGGCTGACCCAATTAAAATCTTATCGGGACGACTTGCGCCAACAACGCGGAAAGTGACTTGATGATTTTTTCTCTCACGCCAGTTGGCTCACACCAACACCTCTTTGGGGCTCCGAGAGGGCGCGCAACGATGCGCGGCGCCCAGTCGGGCGCTCTACTAAAAGCTCTTAATCAAAAATTATTTAGCACTTTTGATATAATACTATTTCTTCTCGTTCTTAAGATAAGCACGCTGCAGCCAGCGCTGTCTTTTAGGATTAGGTGTTGAATTTTCAAAACAATATGTCCCATGCAATGCACGTTTATTATCAGACACCAGAACATCCCCAGTTTCAAGCGCAACGCGTGGAACATTTCTATGGTTCGACAAATATGCTCTTAAAACGGTCAACGCATCCTGCGCCTCTGGTGTGATACCACGCGTATATTTCGGGTCACTGTGAAAACGTATCGTATTTTGACCGTGCTCATTGACACCCAAAATAGATGTAATCATTTTTTCTCCACCCTCACCTTCTTCCGGATAGACTTCGAACTCAGGTTTGCGGAGGGTTTTAACAACATCCTCCGCTATTTCATTTGCAATTTTATCTGCTGAAACAACAGCAGATTTTGCATTACGGTCTCCGCGCAAGGTTATCAGAAGAAGTGTGTCCGGCAGTTCAGTTTCATGCGCACCCTCAACATGCATAAATTTAGGGATATCAAATTTTGTTGGAACTGCGTTAATTGCTGAATTTGGTACAATCTGCTCAATCTCATGATTTTGCATCGCTTTGAGATCTGTATCTTTTGTCTCTTTAGCCTTAGTCTTTGTCTCCTTAGCTTGGGACGCATTCGCTTTTTCAGCCGTACCCTCATCGCCCTCAGAAATAATCTTCCCGCCAATCTTATCCGCCACAGCCGTTAAAACTGCCTCAGAAACAAAATCTTTCTTACTAGGTTCATCCGTATTAGAGGATGGCGTATCTGATAATTCTTTCGATGCAATTGGCATATTTTTAATCAAGATCGCAACATTTCTTCCGCGATGTTGACCCATATCACAAAAGTCATTCACCAGATCAGACCCCAATATCTTATCTAAAGCATCAGATGCAGCCTTTCTAAAAGCTGCAAGATTACTGTAAGGGTTACCCGGCACTTGTGATGCAGCATTACGTAGAGCCTGCCGATCTTTTTCAGTCAGAAAGACAACTTTTATACCATGGTGATATCCTTTGTAACGTCTTTGACCCGGCATGCGTGCTGGTGTCGTGTAGAAACGTACATTCGATATTGAGCCACGATTATGTTCTCTGCGTTTGTTCCTTTCGGGTATTTCCACAAGCATAATACAAACTTTCTATAACTATATTACATTGAGACAAAATTTATGCAGGTTGATCTGTTTCCTTCTGACCCTGGTCAGGTGTTTCCTGCATCGCACCAAGCGCATATAAACTTGCCAAAGTTAAACCAGTCGCCGCAAGAACAGATGGCCTTTGAATAAATGATAAAGCTTTATCCATCATCGTTTTTTTCGGCTTTGGTGTCATCGCATATTGTGCAAGAAGGATAGGTGAAGCAATAACTGTGGATGCGAGATCTGTTAGACCTGCTTTCTCTGCAGCTTTAACGCCTATATCTTCTAATGCTCCACCGACCATTATTCTGAGAGGTTCCTCGGTGGCAACGCCCCAAACATGCTTTGCGCCTCCTGCAATACTATTTAAAGTTCCCGTTGCAGCGCGTCCTAATGCTGATAAAACCATAAATTACTCCTGATAAAAATTTAAAATGAAATGTGGGTTATGAATTTTTGATAGGCTGACTATCGTCTATTTTGGCCTGGGTTTTGGCCTCGGTTTTAGCAGGAGAAATAGGTTCTCCGCCAAGAGTTTCACCAGATGACTTAATACTTTCAACAGCATTATTCATCTCTTGTGTCTTCTCGTCATGTGAAGGCTGATCCTGAGTTGGAATCACTTCTGTGCTGCCTCGGAAGATTCGCTTTAAGCCTTCCAACACTTTCTCTATGACTGACCTTGTTCTATCTTTAACACCCGCTGCTTCGACAATACCGCTAAAGATCTCTCCTTTCGCAGCATCCGCAATGCCAGGCCCTGCTGCCTTTGCAACATTACCTATTAATCCAGTTATTGACATGATAATACTCCTTTACATAAGTTAAAATAAGCAACTAGAATCTCTTGTTTTTGTGGAAATCTCCA
>JBCCNR010000079.1:0-7179 GCA_039025725.1 Pseudomonadota bacterium
GCGTTTGTGTAGGCGCTAAACTGTCCGGTTTTGAGGTCTAGTTTGTTAATACCACCACCGTTAGTTCCAATCCAAATTTTATCTTTTTTACCTTCCCAAAGTGACATCACCATGTTATTGCTAAGGCTATTTTTACCAGATTGATAGCGGTAATTTTCGAACCACTTATGGTTAGATTCCTCATAGAATTGACTCAAGCCATTTTTTGTACCAAGCCAAACTCTATTATTTTTATCAATGAGTATAGTTCTAACGTTCGGCCCAGCCAATGATTTAGGGTTAGAAGGTTCATGTTGAAAAAACTCATAAGCCCCATCTGATTGATTGATAACACTTGCACCATCAACACTGCCGATCCATAACTTCTGATTGATAGGGTCTTCGACAATACAGTAAACTAAAAGATTTTGATCGTCTTCCGTCCGTCAGCACAACAGTAATATCATGCCGTAATTTTTTCATCTTAAAGGGATTATCGGCGATGGAATGCATTCCGCTACTCATTCATGCCTCCTTTCTTCCTGACCAGCCGATAGCTCAGAGCGCACAAATTCAAATGCGCTTAATATGCGCCGTGTCATATCTGTTGCAAGGCTTTTAAAAGCTGGATGCAAATGATTCGTATCAATCACATCAGGATGCGTTTTCTTTAAAAGAGAAATATATCTCTCTTGTAAGGACTGCGAGTCGATCGATGCCTCAACACCAAGAACGGCATAAGGATCAAATGACCATATATTATAGATCTCATCTTTATCCGTATCACACATCTTAAAGGCTTTGATATCGGATTTTGCGATGTAAATAATTTCCTGATTGAGAAGCTCCACGAGGATAAATTCAGCTGAGCCATTTAAAATATCATAAACAGTCTCTTCGTCATCTATGAACATAAAACATATTGTCACGTCATTATTTTTATGACGTATCTCAACACATATCCTTAATTTTCCTTCTAAAAGGTCGTTCATTTCAAGATAACCCTGAGCTCAATTCATATTTTCGATAGTAGACAGCATCGGTTAATAAATTGTAAACGCATTGAGAGGATAGTATAGAAACAGTTAAGATACAGAGCTTATGAAAAATTTTATTGATGATTTTAAAAATAAATTTTATCCGGCAGGAGATCTCGCCAGCCAGATTTGCGATGCTCTGAAAAAGCAATATGGTTTTTCACTGGATATAAAACGTGTTCGCATAAAAGAAAAATCCATAAGAATCTTTTTGCCCACAAGCGCTTCGCATCAGGATAATGGCTATATGACGCAGGCACTTGAAAAAGAGTTTCCCGAGTATAATTTTGCAATTATCAATGATGTTGTTGGTGAAGCCCCACAAAAGCCTCAGCATGTGACGACGCCAAGGCCCAAAATTCAAAAACCAACCTTTGGAAAGCATGGGAGCTCTAAGAAGGTTAATCGCGATACTATAAAATATATTCTTGCCGTGGCATCAGGCAAAGGCGGGGTTGGGAAATCTACCGTTAGTCTTAATCTTGCGCGTGCTTTACAAAAGAAAGGTTATAAGACCGGCCTGATAGATGCAGATATTCATGGGCCATCTGTTCCCGTTATGACAGGCGGTTACAGTATGGCAGAATATGAAGATCATAAAATTAAGCCAAAAATCATTGATGATCTTAAAGTCATGTCGATTGGCTATATGGTTGACCCGGCAAAGCCTGTTGTCTGGCGCGGGCCTTTAGTGTCTGGTGCAATCCAGCAAATGTTTCAGGATGTTGCCTGGGGCGAAATTGATATTATGGTTGTAGATATGCCACCAGGCACCGGAGATGCACAGCTGACATTATGTCAGTCTGTTGTCCCGGATGGGACAGTCATTGTCTCGACGCCGCAAATGACATCTGTGATTGATGCAGAAAGATGCGCCATGATGTTTGAGCGTATGAAAACGCCTATTATAGGTGTTATAGAAAATATGCGCGGCTTTATTGCACCTGATACTGGTAAGGAATATCTTATCTTCGGACAAGGCGGCGCTGAAGATTTCGCCAAAACTTATAAATATCCTTATTTGGGGCATTTGCCCATTCAGATGGAAGTTGCATTTTTATCAGATACAGGCAAAGCACTTTATGATCAGGACAATCTTCAGAAAATCACAGATCTGTTTGAAGGCTTTGCTGAACAGATCATGATCAACCTTAAAGCTAAAAAAAAGGTCGCAGATGAGTGACATTTTCCGTCCATCAGTGATTGATATTGGCTCTAACTCTGTGCGGTTGGTGATCTATGAAAGTGCATTACGGGCGACATCTACTTTTTACAATGAGAAAATCTCCTGTAAGCTTGGGAAACTGACAAAAGACGGAACATTAAATAAAGAAGCGCGACAAAGCACGCTTGAAACGCTCAAAAGATTTAAGCAAATTTGCAAAGGCGTCAATGCAACGCTTATTCAAGTGATTGCGACTGCGGCTTTACGTGATGCAAAAGATGGAAAAGATTTTGTAGCCTATCTTGAGAAGGAAACAGCTCTTAAGATCACTATTCTCTCTGGCGAAGAAGAGGCCATGAAAGCAGCCAAAGGGGTATTATATGATATTCCTGATGCGGATGGGATTGTTGCAGATCTTGGCGGCGGCAGTTTAGAGCTGGTGAAAGCTCAGCATAATATGATCACAGAAGGGCTATCTTTACCGCTTGGCATGTTACGCCTACAGAATGATATCTCTGAGGAATTTGATCTTTCAAAATATAAAAACCATATCTCGGATGTATTTCAGCAGAATATTGCCCATGATTATATTAATGGTGCCAAAAATTTATATTGTGTTGGCGGAAGTTGGCGTGCTCTTGGGTCATATTATATGTATGATATTGATTATAGGCCGCATATTATACAAGGTTTTAAAGTCTCATCTGTCAGATTATTGGCATTTTTAGAGCATTTCCTCACTGTTCAGCCCAATCTATCAGGGGTAAAACTGACTGGCATATCGAAAAGAAGATTATTATCTATGCCTTATTCTGCTCTGCTTTTGCAAGAATTGCTTTTAAAGGGGCAATTTCACCATGTTGTTTTCACGCTTGGCGGCATCAGGGAAGGTGCGCTTTATGAATATTTATCACTTGAGGAACAACAACAAGACCCTGCCATGCGTTTTGCTCAAAATGAAAATAAGCGATCTGCACGGCATATTGCGCTGGCATCCCTTTTATTTGAAGCAATGAAAAGACTTTTTACGGATGCTGAAGCGGATATCTTAAATCTGGTCGAGATTTTCTGTTATCTTTCGGATATTGCGTGGCGTCATCACCCACATCAACGGGCAGAATATATTTTTGGACATATTATATATAGTGAAATCCCAAATTTAGAGCATAATGAACGCCTATTTCTTGCCTATGCCTGTGCATCACGCTATCAGGCGGATTTTAAAATTGATGATAAAATGATATTTTATAGTGGTATCACGCCGAAAATGCTTTATTTTGCTAAGATAGCAGGGCTCGCGGCGCGCTATCTCTATACAGTTACGGGCATGTCATCAGATATTATGGCGCATATCTGGTTGGAAAAACAAGGAGATAAGGTTACTTTACACCCTGAGGCTCCTGACCTTGCGGCAGGACATAACACAAATAAGCGCTATGATATTCTTTCTAAATATATTTCCAAAAACTACCCTATATGAATATTCTGATTGATGGTTCAGGTGAGACATATTTTATGGGACAGAAAATATCCTATAAAATTGGCAAAAATGGCCTGACATCCACAAAAGTTGAAGGTGACCGCAAGACTCCGATTGGTTTTTTACAGCCGCTTGCAGTGTATTACCGTGCAGGGCGCATGATCCGACCGAAAACGCGCCTTCCTGTCTATCCTATTTTTCCAAATGATGGATGGTGTGATCATCCGCATGATTTTTACTATAATCAGCATGTAAGGTTGCCTTTCCGGTCTAGTGCAGAGGCCCTCTGGCGACAAGATCGTTTATATGATTTATTCCTCGTGACAAATTACAACTACCCAATCGCGACACCCGGCAGAGGGAGCGCTATTTTTATTCATATCATGCACCCTGACCAAACGCCAACACAGGGGTGTATTGCCTTTGAACCGACTATATTGCGCCGTATTATTCAAAATATGCGTGTCGGTGAGGGGTTTTTGGTATTAATTTAGATTTTATACTTTACTTTATTTTATTAATATTTTAATTTATTTAAAAGGGACAAATAAAAGGGAGAAGGTTCATAAAAACACTTAAGAGAGTTTTAGGACTCGCTAGAAAGGCTGTAAAGAGCGGGTTTCGCAGATTTCCATCAAAAAATCTTACCAAAAAAAGGAAGCAAAACTCCCAACCAGTTGGAGCACCACCTTCGGCAGAGGGTAATTCTAGTCAATTAAAAGTTGTTTTAAGCATAGATGACGTGAATGATATTGTAACTGGAACTCTTAGGTCTGAGTGTCTCGATGATGCAATTAGATATATCGACACAGCATATTTTAATGCATTAAATAAGGGATCTACTAATGCTTATCTCGACATTGCGAAACAAATGCATCTAGACCCAGAACAAGGCTCGCAAGTGGTTGAAAAATTCCATCAACATCACCTGAAACCAGTAGAACATCAGAGAGAGAAGACAAAAAGCGAAGAATTACCACCCCGACCTAAACTTCCTAAAAAACGTCCACCACCTCCGCCGCCGCCGCAGTCCAAAATGCCACCACCAATGCCTAGGATAAAACCTTCATCAATACCGCATCAGCCTTTGGTAGAGACAGAACATAGGAGAGGGACAAACTCATCAGATGAAGCTCAAGCACCAGTTGAAGTGAGATTTCATAATTTGATAGCTTTAATGAGAGAAGACGTTAAAAAAAATGGTTTCACGAGTTTAAAACCAGGGGGGGCACAATTTTCATCGCAATTTTTCTATGACAATGTCATGCGTATATCCTCGAGACCGCCAAACAAGGAAGAATTTTATATAGATTATAAACTTCCTTCAGACCTTACAGCGGAAGAGCTTCATGAATTAATGTTTGCAAACGATGTTAATTCTCGTAAACATAAATATTCCATTGATAATGAAGTGCGTGAGTATTTATATAAAGGAATTATAAAATATAGGGATGAATTTGGGCAAATACATCAACCAAATGATCCGAATACTAGAAGATATTTTAATAGTATGAACTTTATTCTTGCTGGTGTTGCACCAAAATATACACCTCGTGATATTATTCATTTTTTACCGTTAAGGCCAGCACAGAAATGGGACTGCCATGAAGCATTAAATAAACTGGGTATTAAAGGTGAAAATTTTAGACACTTAATGCCACAATGGAGCATGGCGCCAGATTTAAGTCCGATTATTGAAAGAGCTTGTGAAGGAATTGATATCAGAGATCTCCAAGGAGATTATGAAATTCGTAAAGCTTACACATTAAGAAAGCAATTGGTTTCAGATGGTTTAAGTGAAGATAAAATAGACATTCATATTATGAATATGCGTATATGTGAGGCAACTGGTCATAAAGATGTTAATGATGCATTTAAATATATTGAAAAAGAATATCAAATTGAAATTCAACACTTAGAAGAATCTAATGCAAAAGATCCATATTCAAATATAGCTGGTTCAATCAATCTAGGCCCACGATTGGTTGAAAGCTTCCATCAATATCATTCGAAGCAACAGAGAAAAGCAGCAGCACCTGCACAACATCAAAAAACTTCAGAAGTGCAGCCGCAAAACCGTTCAGCATAGTGGCCGCTGCAAAAGCATTCTATGACAAGGGGTGTATTGGATAAATAAGTGGAAAAATTTAACGAATAAGAGCGTAATAAAATGGCAAAATCATTTTTCAGGTTTAATCTTGCGGCTATGTTTCTTTTCGCAATGCATGCGTATCTAAGGATGAAAAATAGTGACTGTGATGACATTGATGCGCTCTATGCCACTATAACTTGTATTAAAAATTACAATCGCGTGATAAAACTAAAAAAAAGTTCTACAGACGATCACTTAAAAATTTTACAAGAAAGTTTGTATATACCATTTACTATTCGCACTGGTACAACTGAGGCTGGATTTCATCACTTTATTGGTGTGTCAATCGTTGGTGCAAATAATCAGAAAAAAATTCGCTTTCAAGACCCGATGCGTGAATCAGATTGCATCATGAGCATAAAGCAAGACAAGCTGTCAGAAGTTATAAAGTTCTTAGCTCAATTGAACTATTCAAGTGCTAAAAACGTGGATCATGGTTTTTTAACTCATTTTAGTAATTACAAAAAAGACGGTTTAACCATAGATATTTTGAAAGCACATTTCATCAATAGTGGGTGGATAGACGGCAAGGAGGATATTATCGCTAAAGATAGAGGCCTTATTCAAAAGGGCAATGAATGTGCTTTAATCTCAGCCGCAAACCTTATTCGAACAGCAATCACTATTGAAGGTTATACAAAAGGTATTACAAAGGAACAGCCAAATATTTTTGACGTAATCAAGGCATCTTCAACTAAGACAAATAAACCTGCTCCTTCCGCGCGAACATATTTGTTCAAAAAACGCCCACCACCACCGCCGCTTTCAAAATGCCCACCACCGCCGCCGCCGCCACCAACAGGAGAGGAACTTTTTCCTAGACCCCCTTTGTCATCCAAAGGAGGAAATCAAGGTATGCATGGGCCCACTTTTGAGCCAGTCATACTTGATGATAATGAGGCCAAAAATGACGTTATAGCAGTTGTCATAGAAAAGGCATTTGGAGGGGAAGGTAAAGCTTTAGGTTCAATCATTAGGAGCCTTAACCAAGGAAAAACAATAAAAAGTTTGGCAAACAAGAAGAATATTCTCCCTAAAGATTTAAAAACTTACATTGATAATAAATTGGAGGCTCTAAGAGCAGTTTGGAAAGATAAGAATCTCGAGAATACACAATTACCTCGGGGCTATCCAACCGTTGAAGAGCTACAAACCTTTTTTGAGAGTGAAGAAAAAAGAAAAAATGAGCAGATCAAAAGTGACGAAGCGCTTGCGCGTTCTCTTGTGAGACTGCCATAAAAAACCTCTTAATCCGAACTGTGGATAAGGAAAAACCACATTTTACAACGATTAACAATTGAAATCTGAGTCATCTACTGTCTTGGAAAATTTTTTTTCAGCTCACCAAAAAGAATATCTATTTCGA
>JBCCNR010000080.1:0-7162 GCA_039025725.1 Pseudomonadota bacterium
CTTATACACGACATATAGATACTGTAGATTATACGGCTATATGCACATTGAAAGGGCCTGGGACTGTATTCTTCTGCGAAGATAATAAAAATACTGGCTACAGCGCTCCTCAGGATACTCTTTCGCTTTACAAAGGAAATTTGGAGAAACATAAAAAGGGCTGGACAGTTATTAATTATAATGGCTCAAATTACTTTATAAAAAATAAAAAGACTGGGGAAAAGGAATATTTTCATGAGAAGCTTATAGGAACTTTACATGCTCAACCACAGCTTAGAGGTGTTCCTAAATTTTATAGCCCTCATAATCGTGAAGTTTTAATATTTGATATTGCCTCTGAAAAAAATGACACATAATAAATAGCTAGCTCACATTCTCCCTCGGGGGGGGAGGCTTTCTAAAATATTTTATTTTTTTCAGCCATAATCGTAAGGCGTGCCAATGGATTAAAGTGATGATCTTCATTGTGCCAAAAGGATAGCGCCATAGCCAGCGCCAGGGATCTCGCGCCTCAAGACTATGCTGGCGGCCCGTTATACCAGTCGAGAGAATCTCCTTGCCGTCAATCTTATAATTGATAACAATTTTAAAATTCTCTTCCGTGACTTTAAAACGAAACTCATAATGTCCCTTGACTGGCATAAAGGGAGACACATGAAAAATCTTATCTGCCGTCAGCATATCAGAGGATAATATTTCAGATTTATCTTCTTTCATCAGCCAATAACAATGACGCTCAAAGAATGTATTATGCACTTCCACAAGAACAGCGCGCAGCCTATGATCTGCGTCAAAACAACACCAGAAACTTACAGGATTAAATCCATATCCCATAAAGCGAGGCACTGTGATCAAACGCTTTTCTCCGTTGCAAATATCTTCAATACCGCGCGCTCTTATATTCTCGTCAATGAAATGCGTTAAAGAAGATCGCCCCCCATCAAAGCCATAATCCTTATCCGTAATACTGAAAATATTGAAACCATTATAAGAACAAAAAGGCAAAGCATGAAATGCATCAAAATTCGTAACAGGCAAATTCAGATAAAATATATCATGCACAAAACTATGATGACGCGGAAAATAACGCGTGTGATAAACTTGCCCCTCAATGACAGATGCCCCGATGCCAGAAGAATGATGCTTGATCACCATTTTAAATTGCTCACTTATTATACCAAGTGCCTTAATTCATTTTCTGTATCTAACATAATTATTATATATCAAGCAATTTAAAGTGATTTTTTCTCTCACGCCAGTTGGCTTACGCGAACACTTCCTTGGGCCTCCGAGGGGGCGCGCAACGATGCGCGGCGCCCAGTCGGGCGCTCTACCAAAAGCACTTAATAAAAAATTATTTTGGGCTTTTGGTATCATACTCCAAAGCGACTGCGCCACCATCCTTTGCGCGCCGGCTTCGGGTCTTCTGGCTGAGTAGGCTGTTCACTTTCAGGCTCTGCCCCGACAAGCTCAGGTTCCATTTGAGCCTGATCACCCTTCTGATCATTGGCCTCAGAACTAAGCTGCTCTGCCTCAGCAGAAACATCAACAACCTCTTTATTGCGCGCCAAAGCTTCGGCCTCCATGTGACGCGAGATATTCTCCTCTATATTTTGTATATCTTGCGGCGATGCTGGCGCCTCTTCAGGAACAACCGCTTCGCTAACATCTTCGCTAACATCATCAATAGCCTCTAACACAGAGACAGGATTTTCAATCACAACATCAACTCCGCTCTCAGTTGTGTAAGTTTCCGGGTCAGATGTGAAACGATTATTCCGGCTCCATTTTCCTCGCCCACGACGCCTCTCCCGACGTTGGCGCCCTCTGGATTGAGATTTCTCCCCACTGTCAGAAGCATCAGAAGTCTCCGAGGTCTCAATATTCTCTTCATGCGTTTCAACTGCTTCCGATGCAGCAGTCTCTTCTATATCCTGCGGTTTTGAACGCCCTCTGCGTCGCTTCTTCCGCCGTGAACGCCCATTATTATTGCTCTCATCTTCCTCTATAGCAACATTATCATCATCGTCACTCTCAGGGCTGGATAAAAGAGTCTTGGCTTGCTTATTAACCTCCTGACGCTCATCTTCTGAACGCGCCTCTGTCGTGATCTCATAATCACTCGGGGCAAAGGCAGAACTTCCCTCAATCGTAATTGTCGTGCTAAAAGCCTCTTCAAACCGCGCCAACATGTCACGCTTTCTGTTCAAAATGAAACTGGCAATGTTCATCTCTGCTTTGGCCGTCAATGATAATGGCTTATGTGAAGCGACTTCTTCGAAAATACGCCTCAAGACCCGTAAAGCCCCCGTCTCAAGCGTGACCACATACCCTGACCCCTTACAAGTCGGACATGGAACTGATAAAATCTCCTGCATCGCCGGACGCAGCCTTTGACGCGTCATCTCCATCAGGCCAAAATTCGAAATACGCGCCGTCTGAATACGCGCACGATCATGCTTTAAAACATCTCGCATCCGGCGCTCAACTGCGCGGACATTGCGATTATCTTCCATATCAATAAAATCAATCACGACAAGACCCGCAAGATCGCGCAATCTTAATTGACGTGCAATTTCAGTCGCGGCCTCAAGGTTGGTTTTTAATGCCGTATCTTCAACAGAAAACTCATTGGTCGCACGCCCGGAATTGATGTCAATCGCCACCAAAGCCTCAGTTTGGTTGATCACCAAATAGCCCCCCGACTTCAACTGAACCATCTGATCCGTGAGCTCCTCAAGCTGCTTCTCAATCTGATAACGCGAAAATAATGGCAAAGGGTCCTTATAATGCTGAATATTTCGCGCCAATGATGGCGTCATCATTCGCATGAAATCTTTCGCCTCTTTATAGCCCTCATCGCCCTGAACCAAAATCTTCTGAATATCCTTTGAATAAACATCCCGAATGGTGCGCTTGATCAAACTGCCTTCCTCATAGACCAATGAAGGCGCAATCGAATCTAACGTCAAATCCCGCACATTATCCCACATGCGAATAAGATATTCATAATCTCTTTTAAGCTCTGTCTTGGTGCGACTCGCGCCAGCCGTGCGAATAATCAACCCCATCCCCTGAGGAACTCCAAGATCACCAACAATCTTTTTAAGATTTTGACGCTCTTTTGCACCCGTAATCTTGCGGCTAATCCCCCCACCATGCGCAGTATTCGGCATCAAAACACAATAACGACCAGCAAGCGATAAATATGTCGTCAAAGACGCACCTTTATTGCCGCGTTCTCCTTTGACAACCTGAACGAGCAAAATCTGCCGCTTTTTGATCACTTCCTGAATTTTGTATCTTTTAGAACGTGGACGCCGTAACTTAGGACGCTCAGCTTGAATCTCGCACTCTCCTGAGTCATTTTCTGCTTCTGGAGTTTCATCAGGTGACTCATCTGACTGCGCATCTACAGCTTTCTCCTCAGAATGGTTTTCCTCTTCATCTAACTCATCTTCAACATCAAATGACGTATCATCAGGAAGCGTCTCAATCGTAGGAACCGCATTGTCTTCAGCAGCCATGCTCTGTGGTATATCTTCATTTTCAGAAACATCTAAATCATCCCGACCTTCATCAGAGACTTCTTCTATATCAGAATGATCTTCCTGATCTTGATCACCAGAATGTTTCCGAAAATGCTTTTCATCTTCTTCAGCCTCCTGACGCGCTTGCTCTTCTAGATAGGCGCGCTCTTCCTCAAGAAGCCTGTTACGATCCTCAACAGGTATCTGATAATAATCAGGATGTATCTCAGAAAAAGGAAGGAAACCCTGCCGACCAGCACCATATTCTACAAAAGCAGCCTGTAAAGACGGCTCTACGCGGGTAATTTTCGCGAGATATATATTGCCAACAGTTTGTTTATTTGTGGTCGCCTCTACATCAAATTCAGCTACTCTACCCTTTTCGGTCACCACAACCCGGGTCTGTTCCGGGTGGGATGCGTCTATTAACATCATACGAGACATATATTATTCTTTCTAATTTTTGAAAAATGGCCCAATATAAACTTAGCAGCATAAATCTATGCGCATATGTTTTAGACCTTCTATTTGTATGTAAATGATAAGCATGAACAAGCGACATCATCGCAGCAACAGCATTGTAACGGATCTTATTTATTATAATGTCTTGAAATAACTGTTTCTTCACGACGTCCCTTGACGAAAAACTATGTGAGGTCTCCAACTTCGGTTTGACCCTCACCCTATAATGACGCCAATCTTCTTAAAAAACAATAAATTTATTTTTTAATTGGATAAAGTTTAAAAAATATCCGCAAGAGAGACATCCTCAATGATGAACTGTACATTGTCACCCGTATGATATGTGTCGCGCTTTAAAGCCCCAAGAACATCAATTTTTTGCTCTTTCTGCATTAATAATTTAGCAAGAGGCTGATCCATACATCTGAAACAAACAGCCTGTAAAGTCACACGAGAACTATCGGTAAAAGTCACTTTAAGATGATTTTCCCCGATAATTTTAAAAAAACTAACCTGAACATTGCGCAAACAAAAAACAGGCGAAGGATTCCCAACACCAAAAGGCTGTAATTTTTCTAAAGCATTAAACAACGCAAAATTAGCCGCAACCAATGGAAGCTCTGCATCGACCTTAATAGATGCATTGGCCCGAGCAGCCTCTACATCCTTTGAGAGCTCTGCGCGGAAAAAATCACGTAAGTATTGTATCTGATCCTCTCTGACGGTTAAGCCAGCCGCCATTTTATGGCCTCCACCGCCGAGAATAAGATTTTGCTCAGCCGCTTTTTTGACTGCACTGCCAATATCAACCCCGGAAATAGAACGTCCCGACCCTTTCAAAACATCTCCGTCACCGCCGAGGATAAAAGTCGGCTTATGATAATTCTCCTTTATTCTTGAGGCAACAATTCCCACAATGCCCGGATGCCATGCCGAAGAATATGCAATAATAACCGGATCATGGTAAAGCTTTTGGTTTTCAATCTGACTGATTGCTTCAGATTTGATTGTGTCTTCAGTCGCTTTGCGCTCAGTATTATAATGATCAAGCTCCTCCGCTAGGCGCGTGGCCGAAATAGGACATTCTGTCGTGAGAAGCTCAAATCCAGCCGAAGCGCGCCCTACCCGACCCCCTGCATTAATACGCGGACCAAGCACAAAACCACAATGATATGTGCCAATATTTTCTGTCACACGCCCAATACGACTGAGCTCCCTCAGGCCTAAATTGCTTCCATGCTGCAAAACACGAAGCCCTTGCGCAACCAAAGCCCGATTTAACCCCGTAATCGGCGCAACATCACAAATTGTCCCCAATGCAGACAAATCTAAAAGACTAAAAAGGTTGGGCTCTTTTAAGCTATTATCAATGAAATAATTATTGTCTCGGCAGATTTTATTCATCGCAACGCAAAATAAAAAACACACACCTGCGGCGGTTAAATCCCCAAGCTCAGATAAATCATCCATGCGGTTTGGATTAACTGTTGCATCTGCTCCCTCTGTCTCTCCGGCCGTAAGGTGGTGATCTAATATAACAGTTTTAAGACCATCTTCGCGTGCAAGCGCCATAACATCCGGCGCAGCAGACCCACAATCAACCGTAATCACTGTCGAAGCACCCATCTGTGCGAGTTTTCTAAAGGCTTCAATATTCGGACCATAGCCTTCCGTCATGCGATCGGGAATATGCACAAAAGTCTTAACGCCCAACATGTCAAAATATTTTTTCAATATCGCCGAAGACGTCCCACCATCAACATCATAATCTCCGAAAATGCCGATTATCTCTTGATTTTGCACAGCCGAAAATATCACCTGCACAGCCTTTTCCATATCTTTGAGAATAAAAGGCGATGGCATAAGATTTTTCAGCTTTGGAAATAGGAAATCTTCTATCGTATCATCGGCCAATCCGCGCGCAGCCAAAATCCGCGCGACAATGAAAGGAATATCAAAAAGACGCGAGAAATTCTGAGCCCTCTCTTCATCATAAGGGAGAAATTGCCATATCTGACCTTTTTCTGATTTCTTCAGTTTCAATGCGACAGACATATTGCAAAACCTTTACTATTGTTCTCTGGCGCCAAAGATCGCCGTACCTACACGGATATAATCTGTTTGGCATATGATGGCTTGCCGATAATCGGCAGTCATCCCCATAGAGGTTTTGCTGATATTATGATTTTTTGCAAGATTTTTTAGCATCGTAAAGTGATAAACTGCTAACTCTTCGGCAGGTGGAATGCACATGAGGCCTTCAGGCTCAATCTGATGATCACGCGCATATGTGATAAGCTCAGGGAGGTCTTCTGGCAGGCACCCTCCCTTTTGCGTCTCTCTGCCAGTATTGACCTGAAGAAAGATTTTCGGGATTGAGCCTTGAGCGTCTCGATATTTCACAAGCCCATCTATCAAGGATTTTCTGTCTATATTTTGCAGTACGTCAAAAAGGTCACAGGCTTGTTTGAGCTTATTTGACTGCATATGACCGATCATATGTAATTCTATATTTGCATATTTTGTCTTAAGAGCAGGCCATTTCTCCTGCGCTTCCTGAAAGCGATTTTCACCGAAAATATGATGCCCATAATCAAGGAGTTCAGTGATTTTCTGGACAGTTTGAAACTTGCTGACGGCAATAATATCAACCTTTCTGGCTTCAAGGTAATAATCCTCAAATGTTTTGCTTATATCTTTTTCTATATACTCAAATTTCTCAACGATCTGCATTTTTTAAATTTTTCGCCCTTTTAACCATTCATATTATTACCAAATAAAATTGATTCGGGCACGGGTTTTTTAGCTCTTAGAATAATAAATTGAAAAATCCCTAGTAAGCAGCTTTTGCATAGTGTAAATGTCCAAATATGGTCAAATTGAATAAGATTTACACGAAAAAAGGCGATGATGGATATACCGCTTTAGGGTGTGGCGGTGCGCGTGTTCTTAAAAATGATGAACGTGTTGTTGCAATGGGCGCGGTAGATGAGCTAAATTGCGCGTTGGGCCTCGCCTATCTTCATGTGGAAAAAGATTTCGAAGCGATAAGCCAGTAGATTAGACGTATTCAAAATGATCTTTTTAACTGTGGAGCAGATATTTGCGTGCCAGAGACAGATCAGGACCTTGGATATAAACCACTTCGCATGACGGCTGCCCAAACAGAC
>JBCCNR010000081.1:0-7151 GCA_039025725.1 Pseudomonadota bacterium
GAGCGCAAAAAGCAAAATCATCGCTTATTATTGCACTTGGAGATATTTTTGCAGCATGTCATGTATTAGAGAGCACAAAAATGCTCTCTGATCTTGCAGATGCTTTTATCACATCTGCATTTCGCAATGCTGCATATTATTGGGCGAAAAAGGGCAAGCTTCCGATTGCTGCGGATAAATGGGGCGAAGGCACCGGGCTTATCGTGACTGCGATGGGAAAGTTAGGCGCCTATGAGCTGAATTATTCGAGTGATATTGATATTTGTGTTTTTTTTGATCCTGATGGAGTGCCAAATGTGGATAAGGATATGCTTTATGATGGTTATATTCGGACAACTCAGACGGCAATCAAGCTGTTATCGGAGCGCACAGAAAATGGCTATGTATATCGTACAGATTTAAGATTACGCCCTGATCCATCATCGACCAAAGTGGCTGTGCCGATCCGTTTCGCTGAGCGTTATTATGAAAGATCAGGACAAAATTGGGAACGCGCAGCATGGATTAAGGGCCGTTTTGTGGCAGGTGATCCGGTATCCTGGGTGAAATTTCAGACAATTTTGCGTCCTTTTATCTGGCGCAAACATTTGGATTATGCGGCGATACAAGATATTCAATCGATCAAGAGGCAGCTTCATGCGCATTATAAGCAGGATGATTTCAAAGCCAAAGGGCATGATATAAAAGTTGGTCGTGGTGGTATAAGAGAAATTGAGCTTTATATTCAAACACAGCAATTGATTGGCGGAGGGCGCGATTCGCGTTTGCGTTCATCTTCAACTTTTGCGGCGCTTGATGCTCTGACTGAGAAGGAGTGGGTCACGCAGGAAGATGCAAGAGAGCTGAAAGAAGCTTATCTTTTTTATCGTAAAATCGAGCATCGTCTGCAAATGGTGCGTGATGAGCAAACGCATCTTATCCCAACCGATGAAGATGACTTTGCGAATATTGCATCATTTTGTGATTATAAAACGCCTGATCTCTTTGAGAAAAACATCCTGCTGCGTTTGAAAAAAGTCTCTTATATCAGTGATAAGCTTTTTGCCGTGGAAAAGCCTTTGGGGTCATCGACGGGCAGCTTGGTTTTTACGGGCCATGATGATCATCCACAGACCGTGACATCGCTTACGAAGATGGGATTTAAAGCACCTGAAAAAGTCATTGCGATCATACGCAATTGGCATTTTGGGAAATATCGCGCTATGCGTTCTTCTCGGTCGCGGGAGATATTAACCGAAATCACGCCCTCACTTTTAAATGAAGTTGCCAGCACTGCTGATCCGGACAGCACCATGGCGCGACTGGATGATTTTATTGCAAAATTACCTTATGGTGTAAGGTTTTTATCCTATCTCTTGAATTCTCCTAATTTATTTAAGCTCGTGATAGATATTATGGGGAATGCTCCGGACTTGGCGGATTACCTTGCAAAATACCCTGAGACTTTCGATGTGATGGCAGAACAGGACTTTTATACCCCTTCTACAACTTTATCTGATTTCCAAAGAGATTTTTCATATCGCTTACGCAAAACGATGTCGCTTGAAGGGGTTTTAAATTTGTTGCGTCGCTTTAACCGAGAACAAAGATTACGTATTGGTGTTGCTGCCTTACGTCAATCTATAACCATCCATGAGGCAGGGCATAGTCTTGCATATCTTGCAGCTTTTTGTATTGAAATTGCTGTCCAGCATACGGAAAAAGAATTGCGCATGCGTTATAATCTTCCTTCAAAAGCAGATGATAATTCTTTGGCGATTGTCGCTATGGGGTCTTTAGGAGGAACAGAGATGCATGCTGGCTCGGATCTTGATCTCTTGATGATCTATCGGGGTGCATGGGATATTGCTGATAATAGAAATGATCTTCCTGATCCACAAAGCTATTATAGCAAATTTGGCCAGCGTATTTTATCAGCTTTAAGTGCTCGGACTGAAGATGGTATTCTGTACGACGTTGATATGCGCCTTAGGCCATCGGGAAATTCCGGGCCGCTTGTGGTGAATCTTGCACGGTTTGAGGATTACCATAAACATCACGCCCAGACATGGGAGCACTTAGCTTTATTGCGCGCTGCTCCTTTAACCGGCCCGCCAAATTTATGCAAAGATATTGAAAAAATTATTCATGATGTTCTATGTCTCAAGCGCGATCCTGTTGTGATTGCTTCTGACATTCATTCAATGCGAGAAAAACTTCTACAGCATCGTAAAGCCGCTACTTTATGGGATGTGAAGTTGTCGCATGGTGGTATGTTTGATGTAAGCTTTATTATTCATTATCTGGCTTTAATATATGCGCATGATCACCCTGAGATTTTAAATCCAACATTGCGTATATTGATGGTCAATTTATTCGAGCATAAATTACTCTCTGAAGCGCATTATTCTAAGCTTCTTAAGGCATGGGATATGTTTTTGGGATTGATGCATTTTTTTGCTCTGACCAAAGTCGATGTTCAGAAGCTTATGACTTATCCCGAGCAACTTTTATCCAAAGTGGGTCACATCACAGGTGGGACAGATTATAAAGATATGGAAGAGCATTTACAAAGCGCTTATCAAGACGTACAAAAGATATATAATGAAATTATTGCAATAAGACTATGAGTAAGACACTTTTTCCGCCCTCTTTGCATGAAAGAAATCAGTCATCTTTGACAAATCTTATCACTTCTCTTGCGAAAATACCGGGTCTGGGGACACGCTCTGCGAAGCGTATGGTGTATCATCTGCTTGGGGCGAAAGATCAAAGCCTCAATCAGCTGATTGATAAGCTGACTTATTTGCGTGATCATGCGCGTCCATGTCAGCGCTGTTTTAACATCTGTTTTGCCGAGATATGCGATATTTGTGCAAACCCTAATCGAGATCAGAATTTGCTCTGTGTTGTTGAGAAACCGCAAAATGTCGAAGCGATTGAAAAATCAGCGGCCTATCACGGAAGATATCACGTAATCGGTGGATTATTATCTGTTTTTGACGGGATCACACCAGAGGATTTGAATATTGAAGCCATCAGACGCCGCATCACGGAAGAAAACATAAAAGAAGTCATCTTTGCACTCCCTGCCACTCAGGATGGACGCACAACATTACATATGATAACGGATATGTTGCTGGATATGCCTGTACAGATATCAATCCCTGCGCAGGGTATGCCGCTTGGGAGTGATATTGACTATCTTGATCAGGGAACACTTATGACTGCGTTTAAAGGAAGAAAACCTCTATAAGATAAGGACTAAAATATGGGAGGCATCCTCCTTATCATAGCGATGGTTGCTGCTTATATTATCATATATTGGTCTATCGCTATTGAGACACATGATGATAAATCTTATGGGCTGTTGGGCTTTGCAAAGTCAGCAAAAGGCTCTTTAAATGAAGTCAAAACCAATAAAAGACCTTATATGCGACAGGCGTCTCTCTCTGATGATGTTGACAATAATATAGGCGTGTCGTCCAAACATAAAAGTTATCATAAAGATAAAAGCTCAAATTAATACCAAAAGCCCTAAGTAATTTTATATTAAGCGCTTTTGGTAGAGCGCCCGACTGGGCGCCGCGCATCGTTGCGCGTCCCCTCGGAGACATTGGCGTAAGCCAACTGGCGTGAGAGAAAAAATCACTTTAAATTCTTCATGTAATAATTATGATAGATGCAATATTGAAGATCAATTAAGGCGCTTGATATAACATGTCCATATCTTTATTCATTTCTGCATCGCTCTATCCCTCTTCGGCTCAGCCGCAGCGTGGTTTGTTTGTAGAAAAGCGTCTTAATGCGCTTGCTGACTATCTCGGCGAAAAAGCACGGTTTCATGTTATTTCTCCTACGCCATATTTCCCTCTCACATGGGATATTTTCGGCCGATATGCACTTTATGCAAAAACCCCAAAAACAGATCAGCGTGGTGCTTTTGATATTGATTATACGCGCTTTATGCAACTCCCGTTGATTGGCCATCATTATGTTGTGGATATTCTCGCTGCCCGATTAGACCTTAAACTACAAAATTTAAGAGATAAGCAGCAAAAACCAGATCTTCTGGTTGCAGAATATTGTTTTCCGGACTTGCTTGCGCTCGCAAAGCTGGGGCGTAAATATCATATCCCTGTGATTGGAACAGCGCGTGGGTCAGATATCTCATATTTCCCAAATATTCCTACTGTCAGGAAGCAATTTACAGATTATATTCCCAATATTTCAGCAATCAGCGCAATGTCATCCGACCTGAGAGAAGATGTCATCCAGCTTGGTTTTGCTCCTGAAAAGGTGCATGTTATTGGCAATGGAGTGGATACGACATTATTTTCCTTGATAGAGAATAAAGATCAGATAGTTTCTCTACGCGCGAAATACGGTTTATTCGATAAAAAAATTATTCTCAGTGTCGGTGGGCTTATTCCGCGCAAGGGTCATGATCTTGCTATTCGAGCACTTATAGATGTGCCTCAAGCGACTTTGGTGATTGTTGGAACTGGTCCTGAAGAAAAAAACCTAAAGCATTTGGCAGAGACATCAGGCATCCGGGACCGCGTTCTTTTCCTCGGATCACGCACGCAGGCAGAGCTGGCGGAGCTTTATTCAATCACAGATCTTTTCCTGCTTTGTTCTCTCAGTGAAGGGCGCGCAAATGTTTTGATGGAGGCCGCCGCAGGTGGAGCTCCGCTTATTTCCGCCGATGTGCAAGGGACAAAGGACGTTATTACCTCCGCGGATATTGGAACAATATTTAGCCATCGTGATCCTAAACGTCTTGCTATGACATTAAATGAAAGTCTCATCAAAACATATAACAGAGATTATATCAGGCAATCTGTGCTTCCGCACTCCTGGGAGGCATGTGCAAAAAATTATGCAAATCTGATATTGCAATTTACAGGTGACAAGGGCTTATAAAAGCTATAGAACATTAAGCAAATTATATTTTTGAGGGATTTACATGTCAGGCAGTTTAAATAAAGTCACTTTGATCGGCAATGTTGGGAAAGATCCGGAAATTCGTGCGATGCAAAATGGGCGTTCAGTCGCGAATTTTTCTGTTGCTACTACTGAGAGCTGGAAAGATAAGATGACAGGAGAAAAGCGTGAAAAAACTGAATGGCATAATGTCGTTGTATTCGCCGAAGGTCTTGTGCGTGTCTGCCAAAATTACGTTAAAAAAGGAACTAAGCTCTATATTGAAGGGCAGCTTCAAACGCGTAAATGGCAAGATCAGGAAGGCAAAGACCGTTATACCACAGAGATTGTCTTACAGAATTACAACAGCACATTGATCCTTCTGGATAGCCGCAATGGTGGCATGAATGATAATAGTCGTTCTGATGGATTTGGTTTTAATACTCAAAATACACTTGGTCAGGACAGTGCTTACGCTGCCGCTGGCACAGCTGCTTTAGGGGCAGGGCAGGGAGACTCTCAGCCTGTACCATCTTTTGCAACCGAACTTGATGACGACATTCCGTTTTAGGGGCTCTTAGCTATAAAAAAAGCTGACATATCTTTGATGACGTTTGTGAGGAAGATGCTGGCGTGCATGCGGACCTTATATGAGCTGTTTTAGCGGAACTATGTAGATTTTTGTTTGAGAATAGGGGGCTAACTGTCTTTGAGTTATTGCGTATTGCTGTCATGGTTGTTTCTTCTTGCTTTGTAAGCTCTATAAATTTTAGCAATTTTTCGAACTTGATATTTTTTCTCCGCAGCCTGGCGTGCCTCTAACACACTTTGAGATTCTAGTCCGTTTTTTTGAGCTTGATATTTTTCTTCTGTTTTCATACGTGCTTCTAACAATTTTTCATATTCGAGGCCAATTTCTTGATCGGAAATATCTGGTTTTGCAAACGGAACCAATTCTGGTCTGGCAGGAACTGGATCGCCAACGAGAACATGTCTTCCCTCTTCATTTATAGGAAGATCGGCATAATAATGATAAAGCTCAGGCTTATTGAAATAAACGCGTCTGATATCAACAGAAACCGCATCATATATTCGTTTTAAATTTTCTATGATTTTAGGGTCAACCTTACTATCAAAAAATTTTAAAAGCTTTTTAATTTGTTTCAACATCCATAGAGGGTCATGAATAAAATCCTCGGATGTTTCTGCCTTATGCGCTCCTTCTAATGCTGAAATTTGTGCGTGGGTCGTGCAATAGCCACCAATCTGAAGACCAGTATATTTAATGTCTAAATTGAACGAGAGTTTGTCTTTATCTTCAGTGTCATCAATTATTTCTTTCACATAATGTTCGACGATATGCAATATGTTTTGAAAGTCTTCATGTTGATAAGGGCGTGTTTTATCTTCTTGTTCTCTGGAAACTGAATCTATAATCTCAATCCTGACGTTTAATTTTCCATTATGATCTCTTTCTTCAGGAAAAATTATTCTCAGGCCTACATTATGGGTATCGGCTTGGTCTAAAGAAGATAACATCCTTACACCTTTCAGATCTTCTAATGTCATCTTACCTTTATTTTGTTTGTGTAAAAGATCTTGGCAAATCTGCTCAACATTATATGCAGCATGTGAAATAAAATCATCATGTAAGCTTGTGAGGTTAATTTTCCCCTTACGATTTTTTAAGTCTTCTTTGGTTTCTTGTGATATTTTTTGTTTCAGGGTATCAGGAACTTGCCAATCTTCAATTTCTTCAATCTCATCTTCAGTATATGTTGCTGCATACACTGTTTTTGGGATATCATCAAATGCGATTAAATTCGGTAGAGCGAGCAAAATGGGCATATCTTCCCCTCCTGCTTCATAGTTGAAGGTTGCTGTTAAGTCGTCATCTATAACTTTATTTGGGTGTACAATGTTATCTTTTAAGTGATCATCCATTGAGAAGGAAACAATTGCAGTAAAAATTTGATTTTTACGATCTTCTGTAATTTTTAAACGATCTATTTTCAAGAAAAGCTCTGGTCCAATAAGATATAAACCTTTCATTTGACTAAGGCTTCTCTTGCACCATCTTTCAAAATCACTGAGGATAATTTGCGATGCACGATCATCTGAAAGGTTAAGAAAATCTTGTGTTGTGAACATACATTCATAATATAACTGCATCCATATCTGAGGATGTTTCTGTATTTCATTTTTTAAATTTTTATAATTATCTATGTTAAAAATATTTCCTGTTA
>JBCCNR010000082.1:0-7099 GCA_039025725.1 Pseudomonadota bacterium
ATAATATCTATTTAAATCACATAAATAGTTGAAATATATTAAAATGTTCATACGCCTTACCTCGTGATGATAACATACGAAGCCGGCCCTTACGAAATAAGTGCAAATTTTGCCAAAAGCATCACTGGCTTAGGTATTTCATTTTTTTTATATGACTTGACGCCTCTATAGGAAATATTTATAAATTCTAAATCTTATATTCGAATATTTTAATTTATGACCATTCATATTTTTCAAAATGATCTTCCTGATGATCTTGATGTCAGTAAAGTATCTTCTGTGGCGGTGGATACCGAGACAACAGGCCTGAATTTAGGGCGTGATCGCTTATGTCTCGTGCAGCTTTCTTTTGGGGATGATGTTGCACATTTGGTGCAGTTCCGCGGACCGGGAAATGCTTTTGATTGCCCAAATTTGAAAAAACTTTTAACTGACCATGACGTTAAGAAGATTTTTCATTTTGCACGTTTTGACATTGCTGCACTTGAGCACTTTCTGAATATTAAAATGGATAATATTTTTTGTACAAAAGTTGCCTCCAAACTTGTGCGAACTTTTACTGATCGGCATGGTCTTAGAGATCTTGCACGTGATCTGGCTGGTGTTGAAATCTCTAAACAGCAACAGACCTCTGATTGGGGGATGCATGATCTCACTGAAGCACAACATAATTATGCAGCCGGAGACGTGCTTTATCTTCATAAAATCATGGATGCTTTATGTATTCTTCTCAAAAGAGAGAAACGACTTGATTTTGCTGAAGCATGTTTTAGATTTCTTCCTACACGCGCGCGTCTTGATCTGTTGAAATGGGATGAGGATAAAGATATATTTGCGCATGCGTGAGTTTTGCTATATGCGAAAATTTTGAAAGGCCAATATAATATGACAACGGATGTAAAAGAGAAAGTTGATATTCTCACTGTTGCGCGTCAGGTGGTCACCCATGAGAGAAATGCGCTTGAGGCCCTTGGGGAGTGTCTCGGTCAGGATTTTGAAGATGCGGTTCGTCTTATTTGCGGTGCAAAAGGGCGCGTCATTATTTCAGGCATGGGGAAGTCTGGCCATATAGCGGCGAAGATTTCTGCGACATTGGCATCAACTGGAACGCCTGCTTTTTTTGTCCATCCGGGAGAGGCATCGCATGGTGACCTCGGTATGGTTACAAAAGATGATGTTGTGATATGTTTATCAAATTCTGGTGAGACATCTGAATTATCGGATTTGATTGCTTATACGCGGCGTTATAATATAGCTCTTATTGGTATGGTTGCCCGGCGTGACAGTGCGCTTGGAACAAGCGCAGATATTGCTCTCGTTATCCCAAAAGTGCCCGAGGCTTGTCCGAATGGTCTTGCACCGACGACTTCGACGACAATGATGCTCGCGCTGGGGGATGCGCTTGCTGTCGCACTAATGAAGTTAAAAGATTTTACATCCGATCATTTTCGTAAATTCCATCCCGGTGGGAAATTGGGTGCGAAGCTTTTAAAAGTTGCTGATCTTATGCATGTGGCTCCGGATATTCCGGTTGTCAAAATGGATATGTTGATGTCTGAAATCCTCATAGAAATGACATCAAAGTCTTTTGGTTGTACCGCAGTGGTGGACAATGAAGGTATTTTGTGCGGCATTATCACGGATGGGGATTTGCGCCGTTCTATGTCAGATGCCTTAATTGGCAAGAAAGCATCTGATGTCATGTCGGTGCATCCAAAGACCATTTCTGGCACACGTCTGGCGACAGAAGCTGTGTCTCTTCTTCAGGAAAATTCAATCACAAGTGTTTTTGTCACCGATCATTATGGGCGGCCGATAGGTTTGTTGCATATTCATGATTGCCTGCGGGCAGGTGTGATATAAAGTGTTTTTGATGCAGTATATAGGGTAAGAAGTTTGTATTATATATCTTTTATGACCTTATTTCATAAGGTTTCACAGAGAGTGCTGTTGTCTTTGATGATAATGCTGTTTATTCTTCCGATTATGTGGATGATATTTCAGAAACATTCTGACGCGGAATATTTGGAAAAATTTGTGAATTCATTGGGGCAACTTCCGGTGAATTTAACATTTGAAGATATTCAATATTATGGTTTTGATGATAAGGATAATCTTGTCCATATTGAGGCGCCATCAGCGATAGCTGATGATATTAATACGCAGAATATTGCATTAAAGCGTCCTAAGATTTCCGTTGTGAATGAAAAAAAACGCCCGATTGATATTCGTGCCAATGAGGGCATCTTCAGTCGGGAGGCGGAAAATATTGCATTGACCGGACAAGTTGAGATTTTAGAAAAGCAGGATAACACCAAAGTGACGACAAATCTTGTGACTTATAATATGGGCGATGGCACGTTAGAGGCTCCGCAGCAGGTTGATGTTAAAACGCGTCAGGGCTATATTTCTTCCGGAGCAGTCACCGGGTCTCGTGATAATAAAAAGCTGCGTTTTGAGCGTGGTGTATATGTGAAAATTAATCCGAGCGCCAAATGAGATATCTTTCCATCTTATGTCTCAGTCTTTTATTATGTATATCTCCCCTTTATGCACAGGAAACGCTTTTGAAATTTGACCGTACGCAACCTGTTGAAGTGACAGCAGATGCTCTTGAGGTTGATGATATTGCGCATACGGGGCGTTTTTCTGGGAATGTGAATGTTAAGCAAGGAGATTTTCGTTTGCGCTCAGATGATTTGACAATTATTTATGCAAAAAATGAAGATCAGAAAGCATCTGGGCAGACAGGTAAAATTGATAAGCTGATCGCTGCTGGGAACGTTGTAATACAGTCTCTTCAGGAGAAAGCAAAAAGCAATAAGGCAATTTATGATCTTCAAAAAAGCGAGATCTTGCTTGAGGGAGATGTTTTAGTAACACGCGCAGATGGTGCTATTTCTGGCAGTCGGGTTAAGATAGAGACGCAGTCTCGAAAGATATATGTTCTATCTGATCCGAAGAAACGTGTGCAGGCCGTTATAAAGCTGGACGAAGTTCAGAAATAGGCGTGATGATTGAGACACATTTTCATTTATATGTGGTGTAATATGTTGTTTTTGTCGCCTTGTAGCTATGATTCGGCTTAAACTGTAATGTACGGTAAATTTTAAGGTGATGCTATGGCGATATCGATGATGGGTAAAAAGGGTGGTAAAGGTATGATGTTCAAATTCCCGGGGGTGAATTATCCAAATCAAATGGGGATTTCTAAATCTTTGAAAGCGCATAACTTAAAAGAGCATAATAGGCTGCTTTATGCATGTGTCTGTGTGTCTATTTTATGGTGTGGACTTGTGCTGGCTTATGGTATGGGGATTATAGCATCTTACCCTGGGCAGACTTTGCCTGTCTTTGTGATGGTGTCATTGGCTATAATATGTATTTTTCCGACTGCACTTATTTGGGCAGGATATATGGTGTATAAACATATTTTATCGGCACAGGAGACGGGGGCGGCTGTCCTTGAGGCTGCGCGCGTACTGGCCAGTCCGGCCTTGGTGGCGGCGGGGGATGTGCAGTCTTTGTCTGCGGCTGTTGCAGAAGAGTTAAATCACTTAAAACATGGTATGCGCGAAATAGAAGAGCGTGTTCAGCATTTCAGCAAGTCTATTGCCGAAGAGGTTGGTGGATTAAAAGATGCTGGTGATCATTTGGAAAAGGCGGCTGAAAGAAGTTCTGCGATTATTTATAAAGAGCGCGATACATTGATTGATATTTTAAAGCTTTTGAAAAATGAAACAAAACCACAGCCTCTTTCAGAGCCAACAGTCACAAGAGAAATTAAGCCACAAATTGTGCGCCAAAATATTGATGTTGTGACACGTGGAGATAAAACATCAGATATGCAGGATGATGTATCTACGCGATTAGATCAGATTATCAAGCAAGAAAATGATGCTGGAAAAGCCACGCAGGAGAGTTTCAATATGTCTCAAGATATGTCTGATGATGGAGGGGAAGATGTTTCTGAAGATGCTCGAAAGCCTGTTTCGTTTACAATGTCGGATGTTCAGCCTTTATCGGAGGCTCCGGAGAATTATATTTTAAGAAAAGAGCGTCAGCTTTATGAGGGATTATATGCATTGACGGTTGATTTAAATCGTGTTTTTGATACGGGGGCTCCGCATGAGCTTTGGCCGCGTTACATGCGCGGAGAGCGCAATGTTTTCGCGGAATATTTTTGTGAATGGGCACAAAAAAGTTATGATGCTTACCGGAGAGCTGCTGCACAAGACGAGTTCAGGAAGATCGCTAATCGTTTTATTGCGCAATTTGAAACATTAAGAGAGCGTTTATTTGACACACCGCATACTGAAGTTTCAGAGTTTCTTGAAAGGTCAGGGATTGGGCGCATATATAATCTTTTATCTGCTGAATATGTTTGATAAGAAATAATCTTTAAAGTGCAAATAGTAATTATTTGCAATAGTTTTTAAATTGTAAAAAATTTATATTATGGGGCTTTTAATATTAATAAGTTTCGTATAAAAGAACGTTGATTGATCAAATTGGGTGTTTGGTCTTCTATAAGAATTTCTGAAAAGTTATAATTTTATAAACTTTACCTTTGGGTGATTTTAATGAGTCAAAAAAATGCGCGTCCTTTATCGCCGCACATAACTGTTTACAGGCCGCAAATTACATCTGTTATGTCTATCCTGCATCGAATTACGGGGTGTGGACTGGCCTTAAGCTTGGTATTTTTTGTTTGGTTTATCATTGCATTGGCGATGGGAGAATCGTCATATAATCTTTTCATTTATTGTTCGACAACATTATTGGGTAAGCTCGTCGTTTTTATGATTGTATTTGCCTTATTTTATCACATGTTTAATGGAATACGTCATCTTGTTTGGGATACGGGCTATGGTTACAACATTCAAAATGTGAAAAAATCAGGGATTATAGTGGCGATTTTAGCTGTGGTCGCGACGATTATCACATCCGTTATGATTGCTGTTTGAGGGACTTATGAAAGATTTTAAGACATATGCAAAAAAAGTCCGTGGTTTGGGCAGTGCAAAAGCGGGAGTACATCACTGGATTCAACAAAAATTTACTGCTGTGACAAATATTGCAGTTGTGTTGTGGTTGGTGACGTTGATGGTTCAGTTTTCTGATTTTGATTATGGGGCTATGTTGGCTTACATGCAGTCTCCGGTAAATTCGATTTTTGCGATTTTATTCTCAGTTAGCGTATTTTATCACGCAAAATTGGGACTTCAGGTTGTCATCGAAGATTACGTGCCGTCACATAGCACGCGTACAATTACATTATTATTGATGAATGCTTTTGTGTTTGCGGCAATGTTTGTGGTGCTGTTTGCAATCTTAAAGGTCGCTTTATAAATTTTAATCTTTATATGTTTGTGGTTGTCTCTTAATCGTACAAATGTATAGAGCATGTTTTGTTTATGATTTTCTATGGGGTGCAAGCTCATATATGAAGAATTTTTGGTTTAGGAAATGAGGATTTAAATGGTCAGTGTTACGATTGGTGATCGCGCTTATGATGTTGTCGACCATGCGTATGATGTCATTGTAGTTGGCGCGGGCGGTGCTGGCTTGCGTGCAACTGTTGGTGCTTCTGAAGCAGGCTTTAAAACAGCATGTATTTCAAAGGTTTTTCCAACGCGCTCTCATACGGTTGCTGCACAAGGGGGTATTTCAGCTTCGCTTGGGAATATGGGTGAGGATAATTGGCGCTGGCATATGTATGACACTGTTAAAGGGTCTGATTGGCTTGGGGATCAGGATGCGATTGAGTATCTTTGTAAAAATGCGCCTGCTGCGGTCTATGAATTAGAACATTGGGGCGTGCCTTTCAGCCGGACCGAAGAGGGCAAGATCTATCAGCGCGCTTTCGGAGGAATGTCGACTCATTTTGGTCAAGGACAGGCGCAGCGAACATGTGCGGCTGCTGACAGAACAGGCCATGCGATTTTACACACATTATATGGACAGTCTTTAAAACATTCTGCCGAGTTCTTTATTGAGTATTTCGCTGTCGATTTGATTATGGAAGACGGAGAGTGCAAAGGCGTTATTGCAATTTGCCTTGAGGATGGGACGATTCATCAGTTCCGTGCGAAGATGGTTATTCTTGCGACTGGTGGTTATGGCCGGGCTTATTTTTCTGCGACATCTGCGCATACATGTACAGGTGATGGAGGCGGAATGGTGCTGCGTGCAGGATTACCGCTGCAAGATATGGAATTTGTGCAGTTTCATCCAACTGGAATTTACGGTTCAGGCTGTTTGATCACTGAGGGCGCGAGAGGCGAGGGTGGTTATCTTGTCAATTCTGAGGGTGAGCGCTTCATGGAGCGTTATGCGCCGAGTGCGAAAGATCTCGCTTCACGGGATGTTGTTTCACGCTCAATGACGATTGAAATTCGTGAAGGGCGTGGTGTTGGAAAGAATAAAGATCATATTTTCTTGCATCTTGATCATCTTGATCCTGCTTTGCTTGAGGAAAGATTACCAGGTATATCAGAGTCCGCGAAAATTTTTGCGGGTGTGGATGTTACAAAAGAGCCTATTCCGGTTATTCCGACTGTGCATTATAATATGGGTGGTATTCCGACGAACTATCATTGTGAAGTTTTGACATCGAAAGATGGAAATCCTGATACGGTTGTTCCGGGTTTGATGGCCATTGGCGAAGCTGGCTGTGTATCTGTCCATGGAGCCAATCGTTTGGGCTCAAATTCGCTTATAGATCTCGTTGTGTTTGGTCGTGCGGCTGCTAAGCGTTGTGTAGAAGTCGTCAAAAAAGATACACCAGTTCCGACAGTTAAGGACAATGCAGCGGAATTTGCCATTTCTCGGATTGATAAGACGCGTCATGCCAGCGGAGATGTTGGCACAGCAGAATTAAGACTTGCAATGCAAAAGGCTATGCAAGAAAATGCGGCTGTTTTCAGAACAAGTGAGATCATGCAAGAGGGGGTCGATCGTATTAATGCGATTTACGCGACGAAAGACAATATTAAGGTGACTGATCGTTCATTAATATGGAATTCTGACTTAATTGAAGCCCTAGAGTTTGAAAATCTTATTGGTCAGGCTGCGACAACGGTTCATTCTGGTTTAA